>JAZUMX010000943.1:0-7104 GCA_045603865.1 Thermoguttaceae bacterium | reverse complement strand
CCCCGGCAGCGTCGCGCGCTAACGGCGCCAGCGAGTTTTCAATGTAATCCCCCCAGTATTCCCCGGACTGCTCCGACTTGTCGTTTGCCATGAACGCTGCCAGCTTTGCAATCGGCGCGGACAGTTCAGCGCCTTCGCCCCAAAGATACGGATATTTCCAGGGCGCAAACTTCGTTTGAGGAAGCGTATTGACGTACTGATCAAACGCCGCCTGCGGACCGTCGGCATCCATGACGGCGGAAAGTTTCTCTTTCAGTTCAGGAACCAAATTGTCGATAAAGGTTTTCATTCTTTTTTCAGTTGTAATTGTTCAACGGTCTCTTCCGGCAATGGAATGATTTTGCCTGTCCGGTCAATCGTTGCTAAAACGGTTGAGCCGGTAACCAGCAATTCGTTCTGCCGCCAGATTTCGTAAACCAGTTCCATTTTAACGCGCGAGATTTTCCCGAACCCGGTTTTGATGGTCAGGACGTCGTCGTACAATGCAGGTTTATGATACTTGCACGTCAAAGACACGACAACGAAAAACGCGCCGCTTTCCTCCATTTTTCGGTACGAACCGCCCATATCGCGCAGCATTTCTGTGCGGGCAATTTCAAAATAGACCGGATAGTTAGTGTGATGAACCACCCCCATCTGGTCACATTCTTTATATCGAACTCGAATCTGTGTTTCGTGCATGATATAATTACAGTATTTGTTCCAGTATTCCCCGTTCCAGCATTGCTAACGAAAGAATACAATCGTTATGATCAAAAGTCTCTCTGAGTGGAAGATGCGTTGATTTCCAGCCCATGCCATCGGTAATCCAGATAAACGGAAACTGATGGTTAAGAACATCATAGAGATTTCGGTATTCTCCTGCCGTCGATTTCAGTTTTGAACCGCCGTCCCCGTAAAAGTTGACTTCAATAATCACCAAACTATCTAAGGTGCGTACTACGAAATCATAAATACGGGAAGATTTATCAACAGGAACGTCAATATTGAATTGTTCTTTTATCTTTTTTGCATCTGCTTGAGCGAGATATTCATATCCATCTTTTTTCTGGCAAACATCTTTGATAAAAACTTCAACAATGTTTTCCATGGCAGTACCGCCGCGATTCTTTCGAGCGTTGCTGTCTAAGCCAGATTCAACGCCAATCATATAATCGACTAACGATTTAATTCGATTGGATTGAATAAGTTTTTTCAGTCCAGTTTTATCAACAAAATATAAATACTTTTCAATATCGTTTTGAGTTGGCTTGGTTATGGAAAAGTCATAATTTTCATAACGCAAGACTTTGCTTTGATAGTCAACTAAAATATTGAATTTTTTCTCTCGACTAACAGCAAGCATCGGGAGAACTGATATTACTCTAGGTTCGTCTTGAATTAATCGCCTAAATTCATTGTCAAAATCTTCTTTTCCAATTAGATAATTGAGAATATTAAGTGAAATCTCAATATCTCTCACATTGCTATATACTTTATCCCAATTGACAAAATATGACCACAGATTATTAGACGGTTTTAAATTATCTATCAGATAATTGAAAACGGAATCGGCATCAGAACAACCAAGGCAGTCATTATATATTGTTGAGTATTTCATTTATGCTATCTCCCATTATATGTAGCTTTTGAAATGATGTCATAAATGAAACTATGTTGATCTCTCAACGTTTCCAGGCATTTTTTGAACTGATACGCATCTTCACGATTCGTTTTTTCTTGAATCATGAGCAATCTTGTCAAGAGTAACAGAAACTTGATTGAATACCTTCTCTTTTTTTCTAATACTTGAAATTGTTTATATTCATCGAAATCCTTGAGCAGGTAATCCAAATTCAAAAGCTTTTTTCTTTGTTTTTTAGTGGAAATTCGTTCGGTTTTTTCCCATGCTTCAAGTAATTTATCAACGAACTGTTGAGTAAGACTTGGATTCTCTTGCATTTTAAGCAAAATATCAACCACCCAATGCACGTGTTTGGGCGTTCTAATACGAGTCCAATTCCCGTCTTCGTCCATTTCGCGATACTTAATTTTTATATCAAAATCGCTAATAGCCCCCTGATAAATGGCAACAATAAAATGGTCGTTAACGCGTTCGGCGAAAAATGGAACCTCCGAACGAGATGTCATAATGTCGATTAAATTGGTATTTGGATCTTGAAAATCAATTTTCATAATCAATAATTTTTAACCAAAACTTCAGTGATTTTACCGCGTTTAGTTGCAACAGAGTTAATCTGCCGGCTGGCGTAAACTTTTGTTATTGAATAATCCGCATACAAATTGTTGATAAAATCCGTATCCGAATTTGACAACATAAACATAACTTGCCGATCATTAAGTTCATCACAAACTTCTTTAAGACGTTTCTGCATGTCGATGTCAAACCCTTCCTTTGTATAGGAAGTAAAACTGGAAGTTACGTTTAATGGTACATAGGGCGGATCGAAATAAACAAAATCGCCTGATTTAACATAATTCAAAATATTTGCAAAATCTGCATGTTGGATTTCAGTTGTTTTGAGTGTACTTGAACAATCTAACAAATTTTGCCGTTCATACAAACGCGGATTTTTGTATTGTCCGAATGGAACGTTAAATTCTCCCTTGGAATTGACCCTGTATAATCCATTAAAACAGGTGCGATTCAAATAAATGAATCGACTTGCTCGTTCAACATCGGACAACTTTTTATATTCAGCCGCATTTCGGTCAAGATTTCTAATTTTAATGTAGTATTCTTTTGTTACTACATGTTGATCCAGAGAATCCATTAAAGCCTCAACGTTATCTCGGATTGTAATATACAAGTTGATCAACTCTTCATTCAGGTCTGAAATATACCCGTATTGAGGTTGAATCGAAAAGAATAACGCCCCTCCGCCGACAAACGGTTCGTAATACCTGTTATAATATTGGGGCATTGCCTTTTGAAGTTCAGGCAATAGTTGACGTTTCCCCCCTACCCATTTGATAAAAGGATGCAGGTCGCCGATTATGTTTTCAAATAATGTTGACATTTTAAGCTCCTGTAGTATCGTTAACTGGGATTACATCTTCGATTCGTTTAATTGACAAATCAAGGAAATCCTTGTTTATATCAATTCCAATAAATTTTCGATTTAATTGTAATGCCATGACGCCGGTCGTTGAACTCCCGGTGAATGGATCCAGTATCAAATCATTTTCGTTTGAACTGGCAAGTATAATTCGTCTTAACAGTTCAAGCGGCTTTTGCGTTGGATGCTTGCCGTATTTTTTTTCTTCTTTATTTAACGTGCCGATTGACCAAACGGAACGCATTTGTTTTTGGGGAACTTTTAAAAAATCTTTTCCCCAGTCCCCATTACGCATTAATTCATAATGAAATGTATGTTTTGCTTTAGGGTCTTTTAACGCCCAAATCAATGTTTCATGACTTGCTGTAAAATATCTGCAACACATATTGGGCGGAGCGTATGTTTTATACCAAGTAATATCATTTAGAATTCTAAAATTCTGTTTTTGAAGCGCATAGCCACACTTGTAAATAGAGTGGTATGTACCTGAAATCCAAATTGTACCGTTTGGTTTTAATACACGCTTACAGGCTTGAATCCACTGAAAGTGGAAATCAAAATCTTCTTCAACCCCTTTACTTTGATCCCAGTCTCCCTTGTTGACACATGCAACCTGTCCTGCGTAACAGGTAATTCCCCCGTTTGATAATAAATACGGGGGATCTGCAAAAATCATGTCAATGCTGTTTTCCGGGATTTCTGATAAAACATTAATGCAATTCCCTAACAACAGTCTTACTCTCAATTTTTTATAATATACGTTCATGTATTATATTTATCGAGTTATACGTTTGGGAGGGAAACAAAATAATTGATTAGGAAATTCCCTACTTCTCCTTCGCCGCCTTGCACAGCGTTTCGACGCCGCGGTAGAGGGTTTCGTCTGTGGCGGCAAAGCTGATGCGGAAGTTGGTATTCTGAACGGAAAAGACGTTGCCGGGAATAACCAGCGTGTTGTACTTTGTAATAACCGTATTGACGAACTCGTCTGCCGTTCCCCACGGGGCTTTTGGGAACGCATAGAACGCGCCGCCGGGCTTGACGATTTCAAACGTGTCTTTCAGACCGTTGTAAATGATGTCGCGCTTGCGGCGATAGGCGTCGATCTGAGCCGTCATGTCGGTATCCATCGCTTCTACCGAAGCTATCTGGAACGGGTGCGGCGCGCAGACGAACGAGTACTGCTGGAATTTAAGCAGCGTCTGAATGATTTCCTGCGGTCCGTGAACGTATCCCAGACGCCAGCCCGGCATGCCGTAGCATTTACTGAACCCGTCCATGACAATCGTCTGATCGTTATACTGAGCCGGAGAGACGAACTCGGAATCGTAGCAGAAGAAACGATAGATTTCGTCGCTGACAAGCGGAATGTCCTTTTCCTTCGCCAGCGCGGCGATGTCCTTTACAACCTGCAGATTGGCAACAGCGCCGGTCGGGTTGCACGGCGAATTGAAAAGAATCATCTTTGTTTTGTCGGTAATGGCGTCTTTGACCTTGTTGACGTCAAGCTGGAAATCCGGGTACGTGTCGACAAAAACGGGTTTCGCGCCCACCATCTTGACCAGCGACGAATACATGACAAAATGCGGGTCAAACATGATGACCTCGTCGCCGGGATTGACCATCGCCAAAATAATCAGCAGCAATCCGCCGGAAACGCCGCTGCAGACAAACGCCTGACGATCGGAGTGTCCGTAAAGAGCGTCGATTTCCTTCTGAATCTTTTCTCGCAGCAGCGGAGCGCCTTGCGTGGGCGAGTACCCGTTTTTGCGGGACATGATAGCGTCGCACGCCGCCTGACGGACGTTTTCCGGAACGTCGAAGTCCGGCTGTCCGATAGACAGGTTGACAGGATTAACCAGTTTCGCGCCCAGGTCAAAGACCTTGCGAATTCCAGAGGCGTCAAAGGCAAACGAACGATCAGCAAGCCATTTCTCGTACATGATAACTGCTTTCTAAAATGTATGGTTAAGGGGTCATTGTAAAATACAACTATATTAATATAGTATTGTACTACGATTTCAGATAAGAGCAAGGGGGAAGGAGGGGGAGAATTACGGGTTAAAAGGGATATGTTGACTCAAGCGGAAGTCAAAATCGTCTGTTTAATTGATTGAATCTCTTATTGTCATTTGTTGTTCCGCCCCCTTGCAGAATACGTTTTTTGTGGAATAATATAATACATGCCAAAACGAAACCTGATTCTGCTGATTGTCCTGACAATAGTTTGCGTTACGTGCTATGTGCGAGCAAACCGTCAGGAGCGTTTGCTGACGCACGTCATGAATCTCGTCGAGAAAAATTACTATTATCCGGGCGATACGTCTCCGGTAACCAAAGACGACCTGCTTCAGCGAGCGATGGGCGGAATGCTGCGTTCTTTAGATCCATACAGCGCTTATCTTCCGCCGGTTGCGTACGATAAAATGAACGAGACGCTGGATCAGCGCTTTGCTGGAATCGGGGCGGAATTGGCTCTCGCTCCCAAGACAAAGGCGTTGACGGTTACCTCTTTGATTTACGGTTCTGCGGCGCAAAAAGCGGGGTTAAAACCGGGAGATGTAATTCTGACCATAGACGGGAACTCCACAAAAGACAAGTCCGTTTCTCAAGCAGTGGAACAGCTTCGCGGACATCCCGGAGAGGTTGTCACTTTGAGCGTACAGCGCGACGGGGCGGAGAAGCCAATCGCTATCAGTGTTACACGCAGTATTATTGCAACGGCGTCTGCCGTGGGCGATAGACGCCGCATGGACGGTCAGTGGGATTATTTTCTGCCGAATTCAAACGGTATAGCGTATATCAGAATCACCGGTTTTGGATTTCAAACCGCCAAAGAGATGTCGAAATTGATTCCCGCTTTGCTCAAAAAGGGCATGCGCGGATTGATTATCGATTTGCGCGGAAACCCGGGCGGGACGCTCAATTCTGCGGTGGAGCTGTGCAACCTGTTCGTTCCGGAAAACGACGTTATTGTCAGCATTCGCAGCCGAACAACCGTTCGAGACATTCGCGCGGAAAAGGGCGACAAATTCCGTTCGTTTCCGATTGCCATTCTCATTGACGGTCAAACGGCGTCCGCCAGCGAGATTGTCTCTTCCTGCTTGCAGGATTCTTCAGGCAAAACCGCTCCGGACGGTTCCACGTTAAACGTGAAAGTCATTGGCTCCCGTTCTTTTGGAAAGGGCGCGGTGCAGGACGTGTTCTCCTTGCCGCAGGAACAGGGCGCTATCAAGTTTACCGTTGCAGGATACGTCAGCCCCAGCGGAAAGAACATCCATCGCTTTCCAGACGCCAAGCCAGCCGATCAGTGGGGCGTTATGCCAGACGAAGGATTCGAGGTTGCGCTTTCTGATAAGGACTTGGTAAAACTGTATAAATGGCGAACGTTACGGTCTATGTCAATTGACCTGTCCGTTCCCGGAGAGGACCCGCCTTTTGGCGACTCGGCTCAGTACGACCCTTGCGTTAAACTCGCTCTGGAATTTTTGAATTCATCTAACCCCAAATAATTAGCCATGCGATTCCCTCTGTCTTTGACAACTTCAATGTCTCGATACCTCATGTCGCGCCAGCGTAAGGGGATTAAACGATTCCCGCTGGTTCTGATGTTGGAGCCGCTTTTTGCGTGCAATCTGCATTGCGCCGGCTGCGGTCGAGTTCGGGAATTCAAAGACTGCATGAGCAAGACGCTGTCGGTTGACGAATGTCTGGAATCAATCGACGAGTGCGGCGCGCCGGTAATCAGCATCTGCGGCGGCGAGCCGTTGATCTATCCCGACATTGTCGAGCTGGTTGAAAAAACTCTCGAAAAGGGAAAGCATATTTATCTGTGTACAAACGCTCAGATTCTGGAAAAGAAGCTGCCGGAGTTCAAGCCGCACCCGCGCTTTTTTATCAACGTTCATCTGGACGGGTTGGAAAAAGATCACGACGCCGGCTGCTGTAAGCCCGGCGCGTTTCAGACGGCTATCGAGGGAATAAAAGCTGCAAAGAAAGCCGGATTTTTCGTCTGCACCAATACAACTCTGTATAAAGAAACGCC
>JAZUMX010000942.1:0-8775 GCA_045603865.1 Thermoguttaceae bacterium | reverse complement strand
CGTAGTTGTAACCTTCCCAGACCATAAACGCGCAAAGGACGTTGCGTCCCAGAGCCAGTTCGCCGTGGTCGATGGCGGCGCCGTCGGCGATAATGTCGCCAGCTGCAAGAATCTGACCCGGTTTGACGATCGGGCGCTGGTTCTGGCAGGTTTGGTCGTTGAGGCTGACGAACTTTCTCATGACATATTCGTCTTCGTACTGTTCGGATTCGATAACCTTGCCGTCTTTGTCTACCGGACCGGTAACGACGCAGCGAATGCCGTCTACGTAGGTAACTTTTCCAGCGCGTCTGGCGCGAATGAGCAGGCTGGAGTTGCGAGCCGCCGGCTCTTCCATGCCTGTGGCAACAATCGGGGCTTCGCTGCAAAGCAGAGGAACGCCTTGTCGCTGCATGTTAGAACCCATCAAAGCGCGGTTGGCGTCGTCGTGTTCAAGGAACGGAATCAGACCGGCGGAAACGCCGACCATCTGGCACGGCGAGACGTCAATGAAGTTGACGTGCTTAATCTTGCCGACTTCGTATTCGCCGTTTCTTCGACCAACGACGTTGTCTCCCAAAGCCTGATCGCAGCCGACAATGCGGCCGTTTTCAATGTGAACGTCTGCCGGGGCAAAGAACAGGTCTTTTTCCTCGTCGGCGCGAAGCCATCGGATATCGTTCTGAAGAACGCCGTCTTTAACGACCTGATAAGGCGTGGTCAGGAATCCGAATTTGTCTACCGTTGCGTAGGTAGCCAAAGACGAAATCAAACCGATGTTTGTACCTTCAGGGGTTTCAATGGGGCAAATTCGTCCGAAGTGAGAGTGGTGAACGTCACGAACTTCAGAGCCGGCGCGTTTACGGTTCAAACCGCCAGGACCCAAAGCGGACAGACGACGCTCGTGAGTCAGCATGGACAGCGGGTTGGTCTGGTCGACAACCTGTGACAATTCGCCTCTGCCGAAGAAGAAGTCTACCGTAGAGGAAATGCTCTTCTGGTTGACCAGGTTTTGCGGAGACAGCTCGGACGGGTCTTTCATGTTCATGCGCTCTTTAACGGTGCGCGTGAGCTTCATAAAGCCCTTGCGAAGCTCGTCGACAGCCAGTTCGTCGATGGTTCTCAAACGACGGTTGCCCAAATGGTCGATGTCGTCCAGCTGAGCCTTGGGGTCTTTGTCGCAAAGTTGGATAAGATACTTCAGCGAGGAAACGAGGTCAGTCGTCGTCAAACCCTGTTCGTTTTCGTCAACGTTCAGATTGAGTTTGCGGTTGATTCTGAATCGACCGACCAGACCCAAACGATAACGAGACAAATCCTTGAACTTTTCCTGGAAGAGCTGTTTTGCCTTTTCCAGCAGCTGCGGGTTGCCGGGACGCAAACGCTTGTAGATCTGCCACAGAGCGTCTTCATGAGATTTCGACATGTCGTCCTTGATGGACTCGATAATCATCATGTTTTTCGGCTTGGGCATGACTTCCAGCGATTCAATGGTGGAATTGGCAATGCGTTCAGCGGTTTCTTCCGAGATGGCTTCTCCAAAGTTGAGCAAAACGTTGCCGGCTTCTTCGCCCGTCGGGACGATGATGTCGTCCAGAGCGTACATGCCAACCAGTTTTTCCGCGTCTTTGACGGTCTTTGTTTTGAACGTAACGACGGAATCGCCGTAGAACTCTTTCATCAAAGCCGGCGTAGACGAGAAGCGTTCGTCCATGGCGCGCAGCAGCGTCATGGCAGAGAACTTCTGGCTCTGGTCAATGCGAAGCTGCAAAGAGTCCTTTTTGGAAATGTTGATTTCAATCCAGCTGCCGCGTTCCGGAATGATGCGGCAGGAATAGGCGTAACGGTCTGAATTGTCTTCGTCGGTGATGAAGTCAATACCAGGAGAACGGTGAAGCTGATTGACAACGACTCTTTCAGAACCGTTAATAATGAATTCCCCGCCGCCGAGCATGATCGGGATTTCACAAAGGTAAACGTCTGACTCCAGAGCGTCTTTCCCTTCACGGTAAAGTCGGAAACGAACGCGAAGCGGGCGTCCGTACGTCAGTTTGAGCAAACGGCATTCGTCCGGTTCGTAACGAGGCGGACAAAGCTCGTAATCTACGTATTCCAGAGAAATTTTCCCGTCGTGATTCTCAATCGGGAAGAATTCTCGAAAAATGGATTCCAGACCGATGTCCTCGCGCTTTTCTTTGGGAACGCCGTACTGTAAAAAGCGATCGTAATTGCTGGTCTGCAAACTGGTCAAGTCCGGAATCGGAACGGCGAAACGCTCTTTGCCAAAATGGCGCGTTTCCTTCGGATTCAGACGTCGAATTTCTTTCGTTGCCATGAAATAACCTTTTGTTAAATGGTAATTAAAACGGACAAAAATATCTTATCTCGCGGGAAATATGTATAAGTCGAATGGAAATAAGGGGTTACAAAGGATATATTTCCAAAAATTTTCAGCTTCGGTGGAAGAAGCAGAGGTAAAATCCTGAATGTCCTTAAAATGGGGTGGGAAAATACCAGGACAGCTTTCGATTTTTACTTCTGACCGGCTTTTAGAGAGCGGCGGCTGTATCAAGTATTAAACGCGGGCTGTTCTTGGCGCCTAAAAAACAATGTTTTTTAAGGGTAAACCAAGTGTCGAGTTAATTATACATGTACTTCCTTTGGGGTAAAGACGTAAAATTATTGCAACAATTTTGCCGTATTCTAATTAAATATTTAAATTTGTCAATGGGTGGAAACAAAATTTTTAGTAAAAAAGTGGAAAATTTTCTCTGTTTTGGAAAAAAACTCGGATTACTCGAAGTCAAACAAAAAAGTCTTGCTCTTAAACCATTGACATGAACTCTGGCGAGATCAAACATTAATACGGTAATTTCTCGCGCCTGTCCTTGACATCTCGAACAGATGATATATATTCTTGATAAAAGTATTTAGTTAAAACGAGTCGTTTTGACAACAACGGCGATTGGATTTGTATCGAGAAGAGTTGATGGGGCGCTTGCGTTTCTCGCAACTCGCAACTGTTGATCGGACGGCTTGCTGCAGTTTCCTTTGAACATTCATTTTCACAAAGCCATGCCTAACCCTATCGACCTGCCAGCCTGGAAGACGCTGGAATCGTTATACAGTCAAAATAAAGACGTTACCCTCAAGGAACTGTTTTCCGCCGACGCCTCTCGTGCAACAACGTTTTGGAAGTCCGCCTGCGGTTTGACGCTGGACTTTTCCAAAAACCGGATTAACGCTGAAATTTTCGGCGCGTTGATTGACCTCGCCCGTCAAGCTGGCGTTGAAGCGATGCGGGAAAAGATGTTCTCCGGCGAGAAAATCAACCTGACGGAAAAGCGGGCTGTGCTTCATGTCGCGCTTCGCAATCGTTCCAATACGCCGATTTTTGTCGACGGCAAAAACGTCATGGACGATGTCAACGAGGTTCTCAATCACATGGCGGAGTTTTCCAACCAGATTCGTTCGGGCGAATGGAAGGGTTATACCGGCAAACGGATTAAGAACGTCGTCAATATCGGCATTGGCGGCTCTGACCTCGGCCCGGTCATGGCATACGAAGCCCTCAAACCGTATACGGACAGAGAGCTGACGGTTCGGTTCGTCTCCAATATTGACGGAACGCATTTTGCAGAAGCGGTTCGCGACCTCAACGCTGAGGAAACGCTGTTTATCGTCGCCAGCAAGACGTTTACCACTCTGGAAACCATGACCAACGCTGCATCCGCCCGCAAGTGGCTTTTGGACGCTCTGAAAGACGAGGCGGCTGTGGCGCGTCATTTCGTTGCGCTGTCGACCAATAAAGAAAAGGTTGAGGAATTCGGCATCGACCCGGCGAACATGTTCGCGTTCTGGAACTGGGTTGGAGGTCGTTACTCGCTGCCGTCCGCAATTGGCTTGTCGCTGATGATTGCGATTGGTCCGGAGAATTTCTTCCAGATGCTGGAAGGCTATCACGCCATGGACAACCATTTCCGAACCGCTTCTCTGGAAGAGAACCTTCCGGTGATTTTGGCTGTCCTGGGCGTTTGGTACAACAACTTCTTCAACGCTTCCAGCCACGCGATTCTGCCGTACGATCAGTATCTGAGCCGATTCGCCGCCTACTTCCAGCAGGGCGACATGGAATCCAACGGGAAATACATTACTCGCGAGGGCGAACGGGTTCAATGGCAGACCGGTCCGATTATCTGGGGCGAACCCGGCACGAACGGTCAGCACGCGTTCTATCAATTGCTCCATCAGGGAACCAAACTCGTCCCGGTTGACTTCATCGCGTTCGCGAAAAGTCACAACCCGCTGGGCGACCATCACGTCAAACTTATCGCCAACGTTTTTGCTCAGGCGGAAGCCCTCGCGTTCGGCAAGACGGCTGAACAGGTTCGAGCGGAAGGCGTTGCCGAAGAGTTGGTTCCTCACAAAGTCTTTGAAGGAAACCGTCCGAGCAACGTTATCGTCAGCGAAGAACTCACGCCCGCGACGCTGGGAAGCCTGATTGCTCTGTACGAACACAAGATCTTCGTTCAGGGCGTTATCTGGAACGTCAACTCCTACGACCAGTGGGGCGTCGAACTGGGCAAAGCCTTGGCAAAGAACATCCTTCCGGAACTGGAATCAGACTGCGCCTTGAATCACGACGCGTCCACCAATCGCCTGATTGAATGGTTCCGAGCGAACAAGTGACAATTAGCAATTAGCAATGAGCAATTAGCAATTACGCAAAGCGCCTTCATAATTGCAAATTGCTAATTGACAATTGCTAATTTACTCTATCCCCATGTCAGATATAACTAAACTCGAAGAACGGCTTGCCTGGTGCGAAGAATACATCGACCAGCTCAACGAGGCGCTTGTTGACGTCAATAAACGCGTTGTTGAGCTGGAACGTCAGAATAAACGTCTCATTGACGAGGTTCGAGCGTTGCAGAACATGTCCAGAGAGCCGTTTAATCCTCGTGACGAAAAACCGCCTCACTATTGATGCGGTTACAAATTCCCAAGAGCGCCTAAATACAGGCTTATTGCATAAAGTATTATCATCGTTAAGGGAACAAGCGCATAGATAGCGCATCTCCATTCCTGAGTAAACATTTTTCTGCTTTTGTCGTACTGGATTTCATGTGGAACGGCTTCCAGAACGACAATTTTGTCTGAATCGGCATTATCTGCAAAGACCATCACAACTGGCGGCATGAAAAACAAGCGTTGTTGTTTTGTTGGAATATCCTTTGTATGAATCATTCCCGAAATGTCTTTATAGGCTACCATAATCGAGGACGGGCAGCAATCTTCAGGCGTTGTCTCGGCAACTTCAGGACGCACATGCTGATAGCCGAGGCTGCAATAGCCTCTTTTAATCAGTCTGAGGTCAGACAAGGCAGATAAAAAGCGATTTACGGATTTATGAGCAAACAGAAACGTCAATCCTGTCATGAGCAGGGTCAATACGTAAACGAAATCAGACGGCGCTCCAAAGTAAACGCCAACGCCTTGAATTGTTACAAGCGCTATCGCGACGCTGAGAAAGCTGAATGTTTCGACTTGATTGAAACGACCGAATAATTGAGCTAACAGCATAGCCAGGTTGACGCGGCGTCTGGACGTCTCATTGATTAAGTCCATATAAAAGGAGCGAACTTTGTATTCCTCCAGCAAATTGTTTTTAAACTCGATGAACGCCTTTTCTTCCAGAGCATCCTCTTCCCTGGAATCACTGGACAATTCCTGATCTGCAGCGTCTGTTTCCGGGGCGCGTTCATCTGAGTCAGTCGGTTTGTCGAATTCTTCTTCCATTGAAATGGCAGCGTTTGTTAAGGAATACCCGTTATTTTCTTATCCAGTCGGGATTGCCGTATTTTTCTTTGGCGATTTCAGCAACAGTTTTTTCATCAACGTCGTTGGGATAATCAATCGAAACGAAATCGACGTCAAGCGCGTTTGCCAGAACCGGCGTCCAAAGGTCAATCAGGCGAGCCGTGGTCAGCGGTTGGGGCAATTTAACCAAATCGTTGATTCCCAGCAAATCCGTCCAGACGGCAGACCGGTCTAAAAGGATGCTGCCGTGCTGTAAAACCGCCTCTTGAGTTCGTCGTTGGGCGGAACCTGTAACTTTGTATTCTTTGCCGTTTTGGTCTGCCAGAACAATATCGTATCGGCTTCGGCGTTCAAAGCACAAAAACGGCTTTTCTTTTTCTCGCATCGGCGGGTCGTCGAGAGCGGTTTTCACGTCTACGCCAATAGAACGCAAGACGGAAATACGCGATTGATGAACGATGCCGTATAAATCCGGTCCCCATTCGTACTGTCTGCTTTGAGCGGGAAAGACGATGCTGTAGGTCAGTTCGTTGTCGTGAACGATTGCTCCTCCGCCAGTCGTTCTCCGAACGGTTGAGCACGTCAAAGGGCTTAGTTCCGGCTTCTGAAAGTACCCTAAAGAAACCGTTGGGTTATCCCAGCGATAAAACCGGCAAATGGGCTTGGCGCGGCGAAGCAGAGCTTCGTCAAACGACATGTTCCAAACGCCGGGACGGGCGGAATCAATAAACAGTTCGCAAGAATCCATGGTTAGGGAGTAGGGAATGGGGAGTAGGGAGTAGGGAATAGGAATCAGTTTGGGGAGTGGGGAGTGGGATGAAGTATTCAAATTCGCCGAAGGCGAATTACTATTCCCTATTCCCTATTTCCTAATCCCTATTCTTCGTCGTCGAACATGCAGTAAACCGGTTCGAGGAATCGGGTTACCCGTTCCAGAGACAGGACGATAGTTCTCTGCTGAATTCCATCTCCGCTGGACGCGACAACCGGGAAAATTTGGCGTCTGTCAGGCAGGTCAACCCGCATGAGGAATTCGCCGTCTTCGTCGACAATAATCGGATAACCTCTGACGGTAACGTGAGCGCCAGGCAGCGTCCGCCCGTGGATGAGAGCTTTGGCGTCTAAATGGAAGGGGAACCCCTTGTCGTCGAAATTGGACATTCGATCCAGCTTTGCCGATTTGGCAAACGCGGCGGCTCCGAGCTTGCGGCGCTGATCGTCTATCATCTGACGAACGTGCCGTTCTTCATCGGAAGTCGTTTGCGTTTTGAAGTTCATTTTTAATTCGTATTCGTCCAGAGCTTCGTCGAAATCGAATCCTGCGTCAAATCCCTTGACGGTGTCTGGAGAGGGCGTTGTTACCGTGGCGCTGGTAAGAATCGTAAAAAATTTGCCGTTTTCGGTAATGTATCCCAACTCGACCTGATAGCTGGCAGGAATGCCGTCGACGTCTATAAACCAGTTGTTCGCCTTGAGCATGATTTCGATATTTCTTAAGGCGCGGCGAGAATTAAAGCCGTCGTTGGGACGAACTTCAAAAAGACGAAGCGCCGGTTTGGCGTAATGCCAGTCTGACCCCAACGCGCCGCGAACGCGGTCTTTGGTTTTTTGACGAATGCGCCACGACGCATGAATCCAGTACGCGTCTCGAGCTTTTAACGTCAGACAGTCCTCTTCTTCCTCTTTCATTTGCTCTGTGAACTTTTTATCGGATTGAGAACGCTGCGCCAGTTCGCAGTTGAGATCCATTACGCTGGAATTGGCGGTAATTTTTCTCAACATGGACGGCGGGGTAAATCCGAGAGCGCCCGGCGTGCCGGGGACGGGAACCGAAGAGCCGGTAAGACCGTTTTCATTAAACGATATATTGGCGGTGGCGGCAATTTGACGAGCAGAAAGCTCGGGCTCTATATTAGAATTCGTCTTTAACGACTTTGATTTTGAAGAATTTGTCTTTTTTGTTTTGGCGTTTGAATCTTGCCCTTTATTTGACGACGGGGAAGAACCGGCTTTATTCTGTTTGCGGGATACAGGACTCAAAGCCTCAATCAATTCCTTTTTACACATAGCATGCCAACCGGGTATTTTTAGCTCTTTTGCCATTTGTCCCAGTTCTTTTGCTGTGTATTGTTCCAATTGTTTTGCCACGGTCATTCCTCCGGAAATCAAAGTTGTGTATTATAAAAGGCAGGCGGTCAGGCAGGTTATTGACTCTATCCCTAAAGACGCATTGCGTCAAACCCCGATATTGCATTATCTATATTATAAATCTGTTTTTTATTCTTACAAGGATTTCGTCATCTCTAAATAGCAAAAAAATTAAAAATTTTCTCGTTTTTTCAAAAAAAATGAGGGAACAACCCTGTTGCTTTTTCATTTAGGTTCTTTTATAATGCAACATGGATTGATATAAAAAACGCCCGTCTATCAATTACCAGAGGTGAAAAATGAGAAAATATGCCATCGCAGTTTTGACGTTACTAACTCTCAACATTGGATTTACGTCTATAGCTTCAGCGCAGATGGTCGGCGAGGGTCCGTCTTTAATTGACGAGTCCAAACGAGAAGGCAAGGTCGTCAAACCGTTCATCATGGATAAAAAGGACGAAAGACTGTTTCGTCCCCGCATGATTTGGGCGGATTCCTGGCAGTTCATTCCTCTGCCGATTCTCAACAACGCCGGGGAGATTCAGCCGGAAACGCCTCAGACTGAAGAACTTACTGCAGCGCAGAGGATTAATCAGTTTATTAAAGTCCAGGAATGGTACAATCAAGCGCCGCCGGATCTGGACGGAAAGTACGTTCTGATTGAATTCAGCGCGTCGTGGTGCCCGGCGTGCAAACGAGCAGTTCCGTTTATGGAACACTGGAGCGAGAAGTTTGACGGTCGTCTGGTCGTGATTTCGATTCTGGAAACAGACCGCGCTCAAAACGACAATTTCCCGACAACCGGAGAAGGCAAAACGCTCAAACATT
>JAZUMX010000941.1:0-1931 GCA_045603865.1 Thermoguttaceae bacterium | reverse complement strand
GGCTCTGCCGACAATCCCAACAACTACACCGGCGCCACGACTATCAACGCCGGGCAGATAATTCTCAGCAGTTACGGTATGTTAGGATCCGGCGCCGGCGCGGTTTCTATCGCTCAAGGCGCAACGCTAACCTTTGCCGACGATCTGGCTTGGGATACAATGACCAACGCGATTTCCGGCGCTGGCAAGATCGTCAAACAGGGGGATAATACTGTCAATCTCGACGGCGCGTTTTCCTTCTCTGGCGACGTTACTGTTAACGATGGCGCGCTTTCCGTTTTGACGGGCGCCAATACAAAGCAGATTAACGTTGCCAAGATTTCCGGCGCAGGCGATTTGGAAGTGCGAATTTCCAACAGCGCGGGCAACATTCAGTTCCCCAACCTCATGCCGGACAACTTCACCGGCAAGATTTCGCTGGTAAATAACGACTGCACCGACAGCAGCATGGTCTATACAAACCGACGCGAATTCGAGGGAGTTACCTTTGAAATCAATCCGGGTACGACGGTTTACGTTGAATACGCTGAGTTAAAGGCGAAAGTTCTTCTTGCCGGCGACGGCAACAAAGAAAATTACGGCGCTCTTCGACACAAGGACAACATGTCCGGCGACATTGTCGTTGTAGATGATGCGTTGTTAGGAATCAATGGCAGCGGCCGTACGGTTTCCAGCGCTATTAAATCCGGCGCTGCAAGCGGAGAAAAGACGTTAAAAATACAGTCAAACTCCAACAATTCGTCCAACGCGTTCAGCGGAGCGCTTTCAGACGGTGAAACATCGAAATTAGGCGTTTCCATTATACACAGGAACGATAATAACAATGGAACTATTTCATTTACCGGAGATCTTTCCTATACAGGCGCAACGAGCGTCGCGGCAGGTCAGACGCTGGCTCTTTCCGGCGCCGCGAATCTGGCGACATCCAGCGACGTTGTCGTCAACGGAACTCTTAATTTTGCGAACTATACTGGCGAAAACGCCATGCAGTTGAACAACCTTGCCGGAACAGCGGGAACGGTTGTCGGAACCGGGAAAGACCTCGTTCTCAGTAACAACAAATTGTCAACCTTCAACGGTTCGATAACTGCGAACAGCATCGAAAAGAAAGGGGCTGGAACGCTTCAACTGAACAATGAAACAGGCGTTGCCGTTGATGTTCAGGATTTTGCTGTTACAGGCGGACGTTTGGATTTGAAAGGGGACATGAACGGCGACCTGCTCGTTCAAGCTGGGGGTCGTTTCTCGCCGGGCAACTCGGTGGGAACGGCGAACGTAACCGGCAACGTCATGGTTATGGACGACGGCAAGATTATCTTTGAATTCTCGTCGTTCGATGAAGACGTCTTCGACGTGCTGAATATCGTCAACGATCCGACTGCTGGTTCAGACTTTGCGTTTACCGGCAACCCGTCAACGATTGAACTGTTCTTTGAAGCTGGCGACGCATCTGTCTGGTTTGCGGCTTTAGAAGACGATCCGACCGGATACAAGCTGGTTTCAGACGATGGATTTACCGAAGGCGATTACACGCCCTGGCTGTCGAATTATACAAACTTCTTTGGTTTGGAAGGCAGAGGGGACGGCTTGTATTTAATCGCGGCGGCTGAACCTGGACCAAGTCCCGAACCCGGCTCCGGCGTCCCGGAACCGTCAACGTGGGCGCTATTAGCTCTTGGCGTTGTCGTATTATTCCTGCGTAAACGAGTTAGGAATTAGGGTGAGGAGTTAGGAGTTACGCAAGCGTAAAAAATAAACGCTAAAGCGGGAGGAAACTCCCGCTTTTTTGTTTTGGCGGATTTTATCCGCGATCCGGAAGCGTCTTCGGCTTCGGCGGAGTCGTAATCCGCGTCCAGAATGGACGCCATTTCTATAAGTCGGATCGTAGCCATGTCGTTCTGTGAGCCAAGGAGTTGTAGCTAAGTGTTGTC
>JAZUMX010000940.1:0-1580 GCA_045603865.1 Thermoguttaceae bacterium | reverse complement strand
GATCCCGTACGTCTATTTGCGTCCGGTGGGAGATTTGGAGAAATCGCAAATGGCGGGCTGTCTGTACGCAACAATCGGGGTATACGGCGCAACCAACTGGAACGAGCCGTTCTGGATTGGACGTCCGGTACAGTGGATCGGCACGGTTTACGCCTATTGTCTGCTTTACTTGGCGCCGTACGACAACACGGTTGACTGGAAGAAGCTGTCACGGGGAATTCTCGTCTCTGCTCAATACCAGCAATACCCGGACGGCGAGTTCAAGGGAACGCTTCCCGACTCGATCGACCCTCGGGTGGAACAACGTTTCCAATGGAACATCAACCCGTCCGCGCTGATGTATATTCAATGGAAACTCGACGGAGTCCAGGAAAATCTGACGGCGATTGCCAACGAGAAATACCGCGTCGCCAGCCCGTTTGCAATGTCGTTTGTCAGTGAGAATGAAGTCAAGTTTGACGTTCCCAGCTGGATGACCGGCAAACCGTTCCAGGTTCTTGTCAACGGACAGGTTCGCGACGTCGTCGGAGGCGAGAATTTGAAGCTGGAATAGTCGCCCCCTAGTTGACAGAATTCTTTTGTAGTGCATAATATAGAAAGGCTGTAGGCAAGAGGCTGTAGTACGCAAGCGTCCTCAAAAAACTACTGTCTACCGCCTATTGCCTATTGTCTCCTAACTAACCACCTACATTTATATAATTTATATCATAGACCGCTATGGCTGAATGCGTTTATCCGCTGGAAATTGAAAACCTGGAACTGGACACGATTAAACTCGGCGACACCCCGTACGGCTTGGGCGTTTTTGCGTCCAAAAAGATCAAAGGCGGTATGCCGGTCGGTAAAATCGAGGGCGAATTCCACCCCGATAAAAAGTACGATTCCGAATACTGTATGTCGTTTAACGACGGAGCGTTAGAGCCGGAAGAGCCGTATCGGTTTGTCAACCATTCCTGCGAGCCCAACTGCGAGCTGGTCGAGCTGGTCGTGGCGGATCAGAATTCCGGCAAGGTCTTTCACGAACTCTGGATTTACGCTCTGACCGACATCAAGCGCGGCGAACAGCTGACTCTGGACTACGCCTGGCCGTATACGGACGCTATTGAATGTCAGTGCGGGTCGCCCAACTGCCGCGGCTGGATTGTCGCCGCCGACGAGGTCGCGAAAGTCGTAGCCAAAAAGGGACTCGGTTCGCGGGCGAAGCAATTAGCAATTACGCAACCTCGCGCAAAAAAGAAAGCGGTCAAAAAAGCTGCTGTTAAAAAGACCGTTGCCAAGAAAACAGAATCCGCTCCAGTTAAAAAGACAGCTAAAAAAGCGACTGTAAAAAAGGCGACGGTAAAAAAGACTGCGAAAAAGGCGACAGTCAAAAAGACAACTGTAAAAAAGACTACTGCTAAAAAGACAACAGCAAAGAAAGCTGTCAAGAAGAAAACAACTAAGAAATAATTTAGATTAGCGCTTTGCGAAATTGCTAATTGCTAATTGCAAATTGCTAATTCCCTCCCCTCCCTAATACAGAAATGCAAGACAAACAATATGCAACCATGGACGGCAACGAAGCGTGCGCTTACGTTGCC
>JAZUMX010000939.1:0-1947 GCA_045603865.1 Thermoguttaceae bacterium | reverse complement strand
GCCGCGCAATTTCTCTTGCGGAAAAAGAAGATTCCATTGCGCCAGCAGTTCGGTTTTTCTAAACGTCAGTTCCTGGATGATGGCGTTGGACCCGCTGACGAAAACCGTCAGACGTCCGTTGCGAATCCCGCCTGGATTGGTAAACTGTACGATCTGCGGTGGAAAGAAGTTTTCTATAACCGCCTTCCACTGTTCGACCAGCTTGGAACGCGTCTCCGCCTTGCCAAGCCCCTTCAAAAAAGTGAGTTCAGCAATAATCTCGGAAATTTTCTTTCCTTTAATCGGCGAACGTCCCTCGTCGTATAATCTCATCTATTGATCCGCTGTTTTGTTACAAACTCTTGAGATTGAACGTTATCGTCCCATCGAAAGCGGCATGACGGCGTATTCCAAAGATTCCGTCGGACGGAACAGAACCGGGTTGTTGCCGCTGATAAGCTGCATCTTGCACGGGGCGGACGAGTCCAGAACGCGCATGAAGTCGATGATAAAGCTGGGGTCGATTTTCATCTCGAACAGCTTTTCTTCCGGGAAGTTGACGTCCATCTTTACGTTGGAATCGCCGTATTCCGGAGAATGTCCGGAAAGCTCGAGAACGTTGCTCTGGAACTTGAAAACGATGCCGCGGTATTCCGGCGTCGCAACGATGCTCGCCTGTTTCACGACCGAGGTGAATTCAGACGGGGTAATTTCCACTTCGTACGCAATTTCCTTGTTGAAAACGCTCTGCCATTTCGGGAACGTCCCTTCCAGCAGCTGAGCGTAAAACGTAACAGCGGCGCTGGAGAAAATAACGCGGTTGTTGTTAAACAGAACTTTGATCTCCCCTTCCGTATTGGCAAAGACGCGTTCCGCCAGCTGCATGGTTGCCTTGGGAACAATAGCGGAAATCGCCTTGGAGTTATCCAGGTTTCCGACGATGGAAACAGGAACCGTCCCGTGCGACATGCGGCGGGTGTCGGTCGCGACGAGGTTGGCTGTGTTGTTTTCGATGCTGAACAGAACGCCGCCGAATACCGCCTGACTGGCTGTCGGGTCGCTGGCGAACGTCGTCTGAGCCATCGCCTTGACCAGTTCCGCCCCGTTAAAGACGAGGTAGTCGGTCTTGTTAAACGCGTCAACCGGCGGGAATTCCTCAGGGTCTTCCGTTGGGAAAACGAATTTGCTTCCGCCTGAAATCAGATTCAAATTTGACCCGTTGGTTTCAATTCGAATCGTCTCTGCCTTCGATTCCGACAGAACGGATCTCACGCGAGCGGTCGGGAGCAGGGCAGCGCCCGGTTCTTCCACTTCGACATCGGTCAGATTGACGCGCAATCGGATTTCGGAATCGCCAGCCTGAAGGACGGTTCCGTCAGCGCTGGATTCAATCTTGATATTGGTCAGAATCGCCTTGGCGTTGTTCGGTTTAATAACAGAACTGGCAATAACGAACGAATTAAGCAAACTCTCGCGGGAGCAAACGATTTTCATGGCTTATATGGTTATGGTTAAATGAAAAAAATAATATTATAGTTCCGCGGTTCTCATTATAACGGATTTAAGGGAAATTACAATAAATCAGGAGGGAAATTTAAGATAATTTCAGAAAACTTTAAGATTTTCTCCTTATAATGGGAAAAGTGGTGTATATTGAGTAACGGAATAAGATAGGTAAAAATATAAAGATAGGTGATTTGTTCCGTAGCCCACGATTTTTGCTGTGGGAGGAGGATCTACAGGAACAATAATGAAAGCGCGGTTAATCCACTCCCTTCCTCGTCCCGGATAGGACGAGAAAGGGAGTGGGGGGGAAGCGACTTCAGATGTCTTGTCCTGGTATCGGTTGACAGAAAGGTCAAAGATGGTAAAACGATATACAGACGCATTTCGTCAGACCGTGGTGTCAGAAATCGTTTCAGGCAAGTGGAAATCGGTTTGGGAGGCATCTCGAGCCTACCGGATAAC
>JAZUMX010000938.1:0-7175 GCA_045603865.1 Thermoguttaceae bacterium | reverse complement strand
TACGTCCGGACTGGGAGAAGAACCATGACAGACAAACCCTCTGTAGACAAATCCCCGGAAAACGTGGCTGGCATGTTTGCTGACATCGCCCCGCGGTACGATTTTATGAACCGGTTTCTGTCCGGCTTCGTTGACGTCTACTGGCGCAAGTATACCGCAAAGCGCGTCCCGATACCTCAAGGGGGAACTTATCTGGACGTCTGCACCGGCACGGCGGATTTGCTTATTGAGTACTATCGCCGTTACAAAGACAAACCGTCGGCGTATACAGGCTGTGACTTCTGCCAGCCGATGCTCGACATTGGCGAGAAGAAGATTCAAAAGAAAATCCCAAAGCCCGCCGTCCCGGTTACGCTCCAGTTTGGAGACGCCTGCGTTCTTCCCTTTGAAGACAATTCGTTTGATACGATAACCGTCGCCTTTGGACTTCGCAATACAGCGGACATGACCAGGGCGATTGAGGAAATGCACCGCGTCTGCAAGCCCGGCGGAACGATGGGGATTTTGGAGTTCTCCATGCCGACGGGGTTCTTCTTCAAGCGTCTGTACCTGTTTTATTTCCGTTACATCCTGCCGATACTGGGCAAGATCCTGGCGCGCAATCGGTACAAAGCCTACAACTACTTGCCGCAAAGCGTCGAGTCGTTCCCGTACGGACAGGAACTGGCGGACGCGCTGGCTCAATGCGGCTGGCAAAACGTTTCCTTTACTCCCCTGACGTTCGGAATCGCGACGCTATACATCGGGACGAAGGAACAGAACTGAGAGATTCTAATAATTAGGGTGCACGCATATCTTTCCAGCGCTTAGAAGATTTGTCTGAATTAGAGACGAGACGCTGCGATAGCGACAGCGGACGAAAGTCCGCTATAGTCCCGAAGGGACGAAACTCTTTGTAACCAGCGGTTTCAACCGCCGGAGGGGAAAGCCGGCTAAAGCGATAGGGGGAAACTATCGTCATTATTCCGTGGGCTTCAGCCCACGGTTACAAGGTTGCGTCCTTTCAGGACTCGGTTCAATATTCCAAATTTATCTTTCTTCACAAGAATAATTTGCGTGCGCCCTATCAAATTCACACTTCACCTATAAGATAGCAAAGCGCTTTTCTAACGTCTTATTCCTTTTCTTTCTTTTCTTCATCGAAATACTTTTGCAAGTCCGGCGGAAGTTTAATTAAATCCATGCGATTGTTCTTGTAATTCCACGTTGACTTAATCTGTTCAACAGTCAGATTATAGCTGTTACACAGGTCGCAATTAATAAATTTGGCGTTAGTAATATCCATATTTTCAAAGTTTGAAGGCGTACCTTTTACTCTTTTAGTATCTTGTCCTTTCCCTTTATACGGGGTAATCTCTACAAACAAAGCGTTGCGAAAATTTGTCATCTCACTGAAATTTGGGAAAAAATCAATTCCCCAAAAAACTCCCATTTTATAATTTTTTGTAGAAAGGAACTGCTTTTCTGACATGTGATTGTCAATAATCGGTTTTTCTGGCAGATAATGTTGGATTGTATAATTTTCAAAATAAGTATTTGTGAAATCAATTGCACAGTGATAATTATAGAAAATCGTTGCTGGGTACGAATAACCAATGATTTCAAAATTAGTCATATCAGCATTTACGGGATAGTCGAAAACTGCGACGCGTGATGAAATATTATACCAACCCATTTTTTTAATTTTAAAATTACGAGTTTGAACAAAGATTTCGTATGATATTTCTGGGTAACCTCTTACGAAAAGAGCGTCTGAAAAATCCGAATTGTTTGATTTGATCTGGACATCACAATCTATGAACACAGAACCCTTAAAAGAACAATTTATAAAGTTAACGTCTTGAATTACACAAGATTCAAAAATAGCTCCAGAAAAATCAATGTTTTTTAATGTTTGACAATTTCGAGCAATGATTTGCCCAGGAATATAACAATTATGAAAATTAGTGCCATCGTTTAAGTCTCGAATATTGCCATTTGCTAAAATTGCCTCAGTATAGCCATATAAACCAGAAGACGGTTTATAAAGATAATTTGGAGAACCCCCAGTATATCGGCGATTGCGTCCCATTCGTAATTCTATGGCGCTTGTGCTGATATAATTAATTTCATGTAGTTCATTAAACGTAGGAGAATAAACTGTTCTTTCAGCGTCAATACTGTAATTCTTTTTTAACTCTTGTTCAACCAAGAGTTGCAAATGTTTAGGGAGTCGCAATTCTTTGATGCCATAGTTTTGATAATTCCATGTAGTTCTGATTTGGTCTATAGTCAAATTGACAACGTCTTCCATACTACAGTTTATAAACTTGCAGTTTTCAAAATTAACATTTTCCATATTGTTTTGGTAAAAAGAACATCGAATAAAAACCATGTTTTTAAAACTGATGCCTTTACACACTTGACCAGTAAAACCAATGTTATTAAAAATGCCAAGTTTATAATTTTTCGTTTGCACTAATAAATCGCCAGAGAATTGTTCAGGTAAATTAACCGATTCAAAATAAACATCTTCGGTATTATCTGTCGGACAAATCTCATTTCTTTCTCTAAATTGAAATTCCAATTCTTTATCTGTAAGATATCGCTGCTTTGGATAAGCGTTTCTGTCTGAATTAAAAGGAATCCGCTCTTCATTTTCATCTGATAAAAAACGCAAGCGTTCATCATACATATTAACCTTTATGGCAGGTTGAACGGCATAAGACTCTAATGACTTTACCTTACACACGTTTGTAAAGAAAGCAAAGAGAATTATAATTATTATTGAAATTACAAATATAATTTGTTTATATAAACAAATAATAGTCATCTTCATATCAATTCTCCAAGTTCGGATTTATTGTGTATATTACACCACTGCCCCAATGAGATTGAAGATAGATATGCCCGTTGCCACTATCTATAGCAGTTGTAGCCGGTAAAGTATTGCTGTTAAATTTCGGTTTAGGATGAAACACGTTGGTGTTAAAATAATATTCATTTCCAACTTTTACAGCAACGTTGCTATAATTTGAAGGATCAGTATTGTTAGAATTGTTGTTTGATTGTGATTCCGGAGTTAATATCAGTGTAAATGTTCCAGACGTAGTTTCTTCCATATATAGATTCATAATGAAATTACGTATATATGCTATTCGAGTACTTGGATTATTTAATTCGTTTGAATCAAAAAGCCGTTGCGTTATATCCGAGTAGGATTGACCATATCCAAACTTGTTTAAAAGACAGGACAACGTTTCAAGTTCACCGCTTAACCATTGTTGATTTTGGTTATTTTGAGGAT
This sequence comes from Thermoguttaceae bacterium, assembly GCA_045603865.1. Lineage (GTDB taxonomy): Bacteria > Planctomycetota > Planctomycetia > Pirellulales > Thermoguttaceae > RUG11551. Next base: position 3,889 of record JAZUMX010000938.1, on the reverse strand, counting down.
CTTGATTAGGTATACCAAAATAAATTTCTCCATTTGTGTTAAAGAAAATACATTCATCAAGACCTTGCCAGTTAATGATAACATTGTTTTCTGTAGTACTCTTTAAATTCATTCTATCTAAAACTCTGTCAATCATCGCATGGAAATCAATTAATGCAATTTCAAATACATTATCCCCATACCCATCTTTACTCCCTAATTTTATACCGCCATTTGCAACAAAGCTGAGTTTTTCTTCTTTTCCTGTAGGTTTTACATAACCATACTCATCGCCATAACTAAGAGAATTGTTATCGTAATTTTTATGTAAAAATTCGTAACCAATATTCATAGTTACACCAGTGGCTGCATAATCCAATGCTGAACGCAAATAGGTAACGCCTGTAATTAGATCATTATTGTTGTTATTGTTGTTATTGTTTACAGGTACTGCTGCTTCTGGATTTGTATAATCAATAATTTGACCATTTGTTTGTGGCGTTTGATACGTTCCTTTTTCTAAGTCGCAGATCCATTTATACTGTTTTGCAATAGCTTTTTCCGAATCTGTCTTTCCAGCGTACTTGGCGTCATTTTCAACATACGTTGTGTTACGATCCATTACAAATAATGTTGCTGTCATCTTTATCATATCAAAACCGCACAAATCTGCCAATATGTTTTCATCCTGAACCTGAAGGTAAGTAGGATCATGTACAGTTAATGTTAGAATTCCTTTGTTTAACGATGGTGAATCATAGGAACCTGGATTTGACGCATATAGTTCTAAACGCACCCAAGTTTCATAGCTAGATTTTCCCTGCAAGGATGGCGCTGCAATTATGTCTAAATTATTAAATGTGTAAGTCCGCGTTTGATCGTTGTAAGAAAACATATTATTAGAAAGCTGGTAAACGCCTAGCACCTGAAGCGTCTCGCCAGAAGCATTTGTCTGACACAAGCGAATATAATATCTCTTACTAATGTCATATGGTCTATCGCTTACGGTAACGGTTATTTTAGATTTTGATACCGTATAAACACTTTCTCCTTCAGGGCTGTTTTCATTTCTATAAGGAACAATAAATCCCGCATATCTATCGTCATCTTCATAAAAGTTATCTTTAGTATCATCCAGATTCCCATTGTTTGTTGTGTCAGCTAATAAATCAATATTGAAAACACATTGAAAATTAATGGTATCACGAGCCAATATCATTTCGTCATTGTCAATTCCGACTAATCTTAAATAAATATGCCGTTCTCCTAATGATGTACCTTCTACATAAAACGTAATATTTCCAGGATTTTCAGTATATGAGAACTCTCTAAAATCAGAGTTTTCAATTACGTTTAATCCAATAAATGGTTCTTTATTAATTGAACTATAAACTTCCAAACCACCTGAAACGAGAAGTTGTAATTTATACCCTGAAGGAATTACAAATTCAGATGTACTAATACTTACTTGAGAAACGGCTGGATCGTTAAGATAGATTTTCTTTCCAAATCCAGGTAAATTTTCAATCATGTCTTCAACATAGGATTTAACTGATAATTTTCCATCTGTTAGCTCGAAATTATCATTTGAATTAACAAAACTATTGTTATTACTGTCGGTATCAAGATCAAAGCCGACGTTAAGTTTAACTACATCGCTGGAAATCAATTCTCGCACAGTGTTTCCAGAACTGTTTTGATAAACTGAATAGGCTTTAAGCGTTACGGTTGTTTCGCCTAAAACGAATCCGTCAACGTAAATGGTTTTAATAGTTCCGTCTAATGTTAAAAAACCATTGGGCAAGTCAGTATTGGGAGCAATATAATATGGGGAAATGTCAATTTCTGTACCGTAAACCGCTTGTGGAAGCGCCGCGGTATTATAAAGAAGTATCTTGGAGTTGTCGTATTCCAATTGATACACGATATTATCAGAAGCCAAATTGGTTTGGTTTGTATGAACAGACAAATTAATAGGCTTACATTGTCCGTAACCAACAGCCAGAATTTTTCCGCCGTTAGGAGCCATTTCGACAGGGTCGTCAAAAGCGTTTATTACCCCGTCGTTGTTTGAATCAACGTCTATATCTACATACAGATATTCTTGATTCATGGATATATTATCCAACAGCGGACCGTAACATGGAACGACGTCAGAAGAAACGTCGCTGAAGGAAACGGTTCCGTAATCATTTGCTGCTATAAACGTTATAGACGAAACATGAAACGGGCTGGCGCCAAGTGTGTATACAGTTCCGCCGTTTCCATCGTCTGTCTCATAATAACTTCCGCCAGCGGAAAATGTTACGCTGTCATAAGAAATTGATGTGAAGGAAAAAGCGCCTAAATCATTTTCGTCAATCAAGTCTAACAGCGTTGAAACAGGCGTATTTCCGTTGACGCTAATAATTTCTCCCGGAACGGTTACGTTGAGAATATTGTCTTGAGCATAGTCGCTTCTGTTCCATGCGTCAAAGGAAAGCGTATAAGTCAAGCCGGGGGTAAAAGACAATGGACTTGAACTAATTGATGTATGATGGGGCTGATGGTCGCTCACAGACGGGTCAAGACCTGAATAACGGCTGTCCGTATCCAATTCCGCAACCTTACTTCCATTGTTAACTTGAATTTCTACTGGTCCTGTCCAACCTGAAATAGAATTGTAAACAGCCCAATATGTACCGTTTGGAATCGCTACATCTTCAAAATTGCCGTTGATAATCATTTCATCTACAGAACCAATTTGTAGACTAATAGATGAACCTGCAACGTCAATCGTCTGTCCGTTTCGCTTTGCCGTTACGCTAACGCCTGACGTTCCATAATGGGTATAAACATGACTGACAGAAGAAACGTTATAGTATTCCTCCGTTGTTCCGTCGCCCCAGTTAACAGTCCATAATACGTCTGGATTGGAAGCGTCCAACTGCAAAACATACGATTGATCTTTAATTGCGTAGGGATTTCCGCCAACGCGAGCCGTAGTTTGACTGTCGGTAATCAAAGCGGCAACAGATTGAGCGTCTAAAGCGTGATCGTAAATCCCGCCATTGCCGATTTTGCCATTAAAGAACCGATCTGCGCCGTTTGAATTAGATCCGATTGACCAGTCCGCGCTGACGGGTACTGCGCCAACAGTTGAAGGAAGAGATGCAGCCAGTACGCCATTTTTATATAGCTGCCAAGTTGTACCGTCGTATACGCCGGTTAGAAGAATCCATTGACCGATATCTTCTGCGTCTGCGGCTACGCTGGCGTAATGGTTGCTTCCGTCCCAAGAGCCGACCTGATACTGTCCGTTATTGATTCGTAACGCGATCTCGCGTTTTGGGTTGGTTGTGTGCCCTTTAGCAATAATGTTTTGTATTCCTGTAAAGGAAATGGGGCAAATCCACGCTGAAAGCGTAATTTCTCCATGAATCTGTAAATCGTCCGGATTGCCTAACGAAACGTACCCGTTGTTTCCAAAAAGATTCAAAACCTGTCCGTAAGCAGAATCAAATTGTACTACGGCGGCGCTTGAAAGCGTTCCCAGACAGTCACCCTGTTCGCTGTACAGTTCTCCGCTTTGAACGTCAGACCAATTCCATGTTACGGAGTTGTCCTCTTGTGCGTTGGTTGGAATAGAAGCTAACGCGGCAATTCCCTGCGCTGTATAAGCGGTAGAACTAATAACGACTTCGTCAATTACGCCGCTGTAAAAGCGTTCTGTCCCTGTTCCCCTTGCGCCTACCGCCCAAGCGCCGTCGACTTCAACCGCGCCGGTATTGTCAACCGTAGAAGCGATTTCAACTCCGTTGCGATACAGCCGCCACGTTGTACCGTCATACGTACCAGCAAGATGAACGCGTTCGCCAATGTCAGATGAAGGAATTACAAATTCCGCCAAATGTTCTGAACCCGTCCACGA
>JAZUMX010000937.1:0-1975 GCA_045603865.1 Thermoguttaceae bacterium | reverse complement strand
CGTCGGGGAAATCTCGCTGGGCAAGTCCGATTCCCTCAAACTGTTTGAAAAACCGGACGGAACCCCGGTTCTGATCGTTTCAACGAACGAGAAGGACGGCGAAACTGTAACGCTTCCCAACGGGTTCAATCCCAAGGCGATGGTCGATCAGCAGGGGAACGAAACCCCGCTTCCGCAGTCCGGACAGACGAAACTGACGTTGACGTCCAGCCCCTATATCGTCGTCGGTGGAGACGTTCAGGCGATTAAAGCGGCGCTGATTCTGTCCTTCCCGGGATCCGAGGCGGCTGTTCCGACTGTTTCTGGCATTGCCGACAAGGAATTGGAAGTTCCCGTTCGACTGTCGAACCTGTTGAAGAAGCCGATTCTGGTCAACGTTCGTTTGGATAAAAACGTCGCCCCCAACGGCGGCAAGGGAGTTACGGTTTCGCTCAAGCCGGGCGAAACGGTAACGCAACTGCTGATAATCGACAGCGTCCCCAACGGCGCGACGCCAACGACTGTTACATTGCGATACGCCGACGCTGCGTCCAAGACGCTGCAGGGAACGTTTGTCCGAAAGCTTGTTGTCAACGCCGTCAACCAGGATCAGATTGGAAACCTGCTTCTCAACCCGGGATTTGAACAGCCTGCCGGCGATCCCGCCGCCGCGGCTGACTGGGGCGGAACGGGAAAACAGGGCGTCAGAACGGAGTTCAACAACCCCAACGAACCGGGGCACGGGAAGTACGTTATCCGCTTTGAAAAGACGCACGGGTCGTATTACAACATGTATCAGAACCTCCCGAAAATCCCGGTGGCGGGCGGGCAGTACGTGTACAGTTTCTGGATTAAATCCGACAATCTGGCGACCGGCTCCAACTTCGGCGGGTCTACGGCAGACGGCAAATCCTGGACGTGGCATTGGCTTCAGGTGTTCCAGGCGCCCAATACTCAGGACTGCTGGCAGGTCTTCAGCAAACGGCTTGAACTGCCTGACGGGGCAACGAGAGTTTCCGCCGCGCCGGTCTGCAGGGGCGACGGCTGGTCGATGATCGACAACGCTATTCTCGTTCCCTACGAGGGTTCAGACTACGTCGCGTTTGCTCCGCAGGTCAAGCAGGGAGAGAAGCGCACAATCGACGGCGACCTGAGCGACTTCGACCAGTCCGCGCCGATTCCTCTGCTGGGCAGAAATCAGGTTCGGACGGTAAACAAGTCTTACAAGTGGACGCCGGACAACTGCAGCGGCGTTGTCTATCTCAACTACGACGAGCAGTTCCTCTACGTTGGAATTGAGGTCATAGACGACAAACATCGCGAGAAGTCCGACGCCAAGGGCGTTGCCGGCGACACGGTGAGAATCGGCATTCATCCGCTCAATCGTCTGCAGGGAGAAGACGGAAAGGCGTTCTGCTTTGACGTCAGCCCCGCCTCGCCCGGCGGAGGAAGCGGAAAACATTCGCTCTACCGACCCGCGGAATTCTCCGGCGGACTGAAATCCGGTCAGCTGACCAAAGACTCGTCCGAATACGACATCGTTGTTACACAGAAGGGTAACAAAACGACGTACGAAATCGCGATGCCGTGGTCAGACCTGGGCGGCGCGAAAGGAACGCTGGGAACGAAGCTGGGGCTGTCGCTGCGCCTGACCGACGCGGACTCCTCCGACGCTCCGGAAGCGTATCTGCTTTGGGGCGAAGGACTGACGCCCGTCTGGAACCCGCAGTCATTTGGTATATTAACCCTGACGAAATAAAGGGGGATTGAGTTAGGAATGAGGAGTGAGGAGTTTCGCTTCGCACTCCTCATTTGTTATGCGCAGGTCAATCCGCACGCGGATTTTGGCGAGCCGGGGTGCGTAAACTCCCGGGAAAATATGGATTTTCGCCGATTGGTTAATGGAAGGCGGTAATGAAGTGAGCGTTAGCGAACGGAATAACGTTTAGGCGAGCCACGGGTGTAAACCCGTGGGCGTGAGCAAAGCGAACGTAAC
>JAZUMX010000936.1:0-3492 GCA_045603865.1 Thermoguttaceae bacterium | reverse complement strand
GCGGAAGCGTTACAACCTGCAAGTCCATGTTTTGGGAAATAAACAGTTCCAAAACCTCGCTGGTTCGCTTCTGCCCGGCGGCGTCGCCGTCCAGCATTAAAATGACTTTGTCAACGTAATGACGCAGCGTTTCAATATGTTTTGAACCCAACGCCGTGCCAAGTACCGCAACCGTATCGGTAAACCCGAACTGATGGCAGACGATACAATCCATGTACCCTTCCACCACCAGGGCGCGCCGGCTGCGCGTCATTGACGTTTTGGCGATGTCCAGCCCATAAAGCTGTTTTCTTTTGGAAAACAGAGCCGTTTCGGGCGAGTTGATGTATTTTGCTTTGCTGACAACCATCGTGTCGTCCATCATTCGTCCGCCAAAGGCGATACACTGACCCATGGCGTTGTGAATCGGGAACATGACGCGATCTCGGAATCGGTCGTACATGCCGCCGTAATTCCCGGACGATAAAATTCCCGCCTCGGTCAGGAGCCGAATTCGGCGCGGAACGTTGTTGACCTTGCCAACCAGCCAGTTCTGCGGTTCCGGACAGTATCCCAGCTGAAACTTCTCGATGCTTTCGTCCGTAATTCCTCGATTGCGAAGGTAGTTCCTCGCGCGTTCTCCCATCGGGTCGAACAGCAAACTTTCGTGATACTGCTTTTCAACCCAGGAAAGGACTTTGAACAGCGTTTGACGCGGCGTGGATTTCTTTTCAGGGGGAGGCGGCGCGGGCTCTGGAGACGAAAAATTCGGCTCCAGCGGAAGTGGGGATTCAGTCAGGGAGGCGTTGTCTGAGGAAACGTTTGCGGGGGTTGACGAATCATTGTCTGCCGACGTTGGTTTGGAACTTAACAGCGGACCGTTGAGTTCTTCCGGGCTGGGTTCATAGGCGTGGACTTCTTCCGGGGCTTCGGACGGGTCAAAATGACGATGGCTAAACCCGCCCGACGATTTGTGATACTCCGGCAACTCGATGCCTGCCATTTCCGCCAGAATTCGCTTGGCTTCGGGGAACTCGCAGCCTTCCATCTTCATGACGAAGGAGAAGATATCCCCGCCGATGTCGCAGACCCAGCATTTGAACGACTGCCGTTCCGGATTGACCTGCAAGCTCGGCTTGCGGTCGTCGTGCCACGGACAGCGCGCAACGAAAAGCCGCCCCTGACGCTGCAGGGGAAGATATTTGCCGACAAGGTCGACAATATCAATCTTTTCGCGAATCTGTTCTTTTATGTCGTCTGAGTAAAGCATCGGTTAAGCTCGTTCCAAACAGGCAAAGCTCAAATATACACCAAAGGTCGAAATCGTGCAATCCCAATTTTAAGAAAAAATAGAATTTTTCTAAAAATTGGGAAAAGGCATTAGGCAATAGGCAGTAGGCAGTAGTTTTTGAGGCGCGCTTGCGTAATTACGCATTACGAATTACGCATTACGCATTAAAAATACGGATTGTAAATCCTTTCCCGCTCAACAGTTGTACTTCTCATGTGCCCGGAATAAACAATCGTATTATCTGGCAGGGTCAGTATTTGGGTTTTAATACTGTTGATCAGCTCTTCCGTATTGCCGTCGTAAAAGTCTGAGCGGCCAATACTTCCAGCAAACAGGACGTCGCCGCAGAAAACCATCGTCTTAACTGCCCCGGTGGGTAAATTCTCTCGAAGAATATAAATGACGTGTCCAGCGGAATGTCCCGGGGTTTCTCGAACCTCGAATTCCATTCCTGCCAAAGACAAGACATCTCCATGACTTACGGTCTTTTCCGCCGCGGGAATGGAAGTAGGCATATCGAAATCGTCAGACAGGTTCCCGCTGGGTTTTTCGAACTTGTCAGCGTCTTTGGCGCCGATATAAGTGGGAACGCCCGGAAACGCTTTGCGGAGCGCGTCCACGCCCCAGATGTGGTCAAAATGCCCGTGAGTGCATAAAATCGCCACTGGCTTAAGCTGCTGCGATTCCAGCGTCGAAACAAGTTCAGCGCCGGACATGCCGGGATCAATAACGACGCACTCTGAACTGCCGTCCAGATAAACGATGTACGCGTTTTGATCCATCATCGGATCGGATATGGTTTGAATTTTGATAGTCATAGTAGTGGGGGGGAATTAGCAATTGTCAATTAGCAATTAGCAATTGACGCAAAGCGCCTCACAATAATTGCTAATTGCTCATTGCTAATTGATAATTAAAGCTCTCGTTTCTCAAATTTAACTTCCTTAATAATAGAGTCGTCGCTCATCTTATAAACGCGAATAACCAGTTCGCCGTCTTCAACGGTTCCGCTGATAACGGTAGCGGTGTCGTAGCGATCGGCTAACGAGTGTCCGCCGCCGACAAACTGCGCCCACGGACGGTCTTCGGTCGGCTCGTCATAGCGGAAATGATGCATGTGAGCGGTAATGACCGCCTGAACGCCGTACTGTTTGAACAGCGGCGACCACATTTCAGAACACGGCTTTTGCCAGTAGGCGAACCCTTCCATGATATTGCCGGGATTTGAATTTGGGTCGCTGTCGAAAATCGGAATGTGACAGAACGCGACGATAAACGGCGCGGACTTGATTTCCGGACGTTCCAGCGTCTCTTTAAGCCATTGCGTCTGCAGTTCCCGATACGGCTCGAATTCCGCCAGTCCCTGGAAAACCGGGTGAGCGTGCGGCTTGTCCTCGCCGGTATCCAAACCGATAATAGCCATCTCGCCAACGCGAACGGCAAAGTTGCGACCCAGCGACCAGTACTTGGAATCGCGCTCTTCCGGGTTCCGTTTAATGAGAACCTTATCGATGTTTCTCACCCACGGACCGCGGTTGTCGTGGTTACCCGCCACAAACAGAATGCCGTAATCTTCAGCAATGGCGCATCCGCCGGGGTTGAGCAGCGTTTGAACCGCGTACTGTTCCGAGGTCATTTCGCCCGTGTCGCCGTTCCAAACCAAAACCGTCGGATTGAGGCTTTTGACCTTCTTGTCCAGAACCTTAAACGTCGGGAAATTAGCGTGCGTGTCGTTAATCACGGCAAACGACGGCTTGGCGTTCACGCCCAGCGTGGTAAACGAATGAACGGCGCTGTATTCCGGCTCGCCGACCTTGACGTTGTACGCATTGGGATAGTCTACCGGAATCGTCGCAGCGCGATAATAGTACTTTGTGTTCGGTTCCAGCCCACGAATTCTAACGGACAAAACGTTGTCCTGAATGGATCGCAGCGGCGGGACGCAAGCGTAGACTCTTTTCGCGTCCGACAGATCTTCTTTGGTGGAATATTCTACAAACCCGGCGGCGGGACCGTTGACGCCCCAAACTGCGCCGATCGACGTCTCAGCCGGAATCTGTAACACAACCGGCGTTGTAAAGAGCGACTTCTTTTCCGGAGCCGCATCCTGAGCGAAAAGGGGAGCCGTAAAAACGGCAACAAGGAACAGGAGGGATAGTAAGTGTTTCATGGCAGTTGAGGGGGGAAGGGAGCTTTTAGCTTTTAGCTGCTAGCCATTAGCT
>JAZUMX010000935.1:0-4931 GCA_045603865.1 Thermoguttaceae bacterium | reverse complement strand
GGCTGGTTGACCAGGGACTGGATATCAACTATAAAAGCAAAAACGTACCGACGGTTTTAAATTATACTGTCCTTAATAATAGTTGGGATTCCAATAGCACGAAATGGGATGTCGTTAAAATGCTTATTGATATGGGAGCTGAGATCAATGCAAACGATAAAGGCTTGAATTCTGTCTTGACTGCCGCCGCAAAAGACAAACGATGGGAACTGGTCAAATTAATTATTAAAAAAGGCGGAGACGCCAACGCAAATGACAGATACGGAAAGACTCTTCTGCATTTTGCCGCTGAAGAAGGCGAACTGGAAGCGGTTCAATTCCTTGTTGAACATGGCGCTGACGTCAATGCAAAAGACGAGGATGACGATTCTGTCTTGCACTGCGCGGCTGATGGAGGTTCTCTGGAATCGCTAAAATACCTCATTGAACATGGCGCTGACGTCAATGCAAAAGACGAGGATGACTATTCTGTCTTGCACTGCGCCGCCCAAAAAGCTAAACTTGACGTCGTTAAATGCCTTGTTGAACATCGCGCTAATATTAATGCAAAAGACAACTCCAATTTGACGCCCTTGCATTACGCTGCATTTAGCGGAAACAGGGATGCATTTAACTACCTCGTCAAACAGGGCGCTGATATTAATGCTAAAGATAAAGATAACTATACTCTCTTGCATTATGCTGCCAGGGGCGGAAATTTGGATATGGTTAAATACCTTGTTGAAAAAGGATTAGACGTCAACGCAAAAGACAATAACGGAGACTCTGTCTTGTATTCAGCTGTGAAAAGCTGCAATCTGGAAGTGGTTAAATACCTTGTTAAACATCGCGCTAACGTCAACGCAGTAAACAATGATGGAAAGTCTGTCCTGCTTTTCATTGCTGACAGCGGGCATCTGGATATTACAAAATACCTTATCGATCAGGGAGCTCACGTCAATGCAAAAAACAAGATTGGCGTGTCCATTCTGCATTTCGTTGCTGAAAGCGGTCATCTGGAAGTGGTCAAATGTCTCGTTGAACATCGGGCTGATGTTAAAGCTGTAGATAAATACCATAGAACTCCTCTGCATTGCGCTGCAATGGGCGGAAATCTGGAAGTCGTTAAATACCTTCTTGACCAGCATGCGGATCTTAAAGCAAAGGATACAGACAACTGTACGGTCTTGCATTACGCCGCCAAAGGCAAAAATCCGAGTGTGGTTAAATTCTTCGTTGAAAAAGGATTAGATGTCAACGCAAAAGACAATAACGGTAAGACGGTTCTGCATTCTGCCGCTGAAGGAGGCGATCAGGATGTGATTCAATTCCTTCTTGATCATGGCGCTGATATTAAAGCAAAAGACAAAAAAGGACAGAATGTTTTGTATTATGCCAGGGATCATATCTTACTGAAACATTGGCTTGAAGAACAGGGAGCAACTTGGGAATAAATAACAGCGGCTTCTAAAGGAAAGAGAGCTAATTCGTCTCATGGGTTCCCCCATTTTCAACGCGCCGGGTTTATGCTATAATAAGAGCATGTCCTATAAATCCGGGGCGTCAGTAATGACGTTCAAATTCTTCCTGCTGGCAGTCGTTTTGCTGATCGTTGTAACGGCGGCGATTCTGTTCGGTTCCGTTTGGATACCGCCGTCGGAGCTGATACATTCGCCGCTGCTGAGAATGCGCTTGACCAGAGTTCTCGCCGGGGCGCTCGTTGGCGCGGGGCTGTCGGTTTCCGGGACGGTCTTTCAGGCGATACTTCGCAACCCGCTGGCAGACCCGTACGTTCTGGGCGTGTCCTCCGGCGCGGGGCTGGGCGCGGCGCTGACAATGGCGGCGGGCTTGGGTCTGTGGGCGGCGTGGACGATTTCCGCCGGCGCGTTTTTGGGCGCGCTGCTGTCTATCGGGTTCGTCTATTTTATCGCCCGGGAACGGTCCGGCGCAGTTCACGTCTATACGCTTTTGCTGACCGGCGTCATGTACAGCGCGTTTGCCAGCGCCGGGCTGATGATCGTCTTTATTATGGCTCCGAACGAACGCCTGCCGGGTATTTTGTGGCAGCTGCTCGGGTCGCTTCAGATTTACGATTCCCGACTTCTCTGGATTAGCGGGACGGTTATCGCCGTCGGGATTATCGGGGCGGCGCTGACGGCTCCCGCTCTCAATCCGATGATTTTAGGGGACGACAAAGCGCATTCGCTGGGCGTCGACGCGAACCGAACCCGCTTGACCGCCTTTGTTTTGGCGTCGCTCATTGCTGGCGCGTGCGTGAGTCTTTGCGGACTTATCGGATTCGTCGGGCTGGCGGCGCCGCATATCAGCCGATGTCTGTTCGGGCAGGACTATCGACGCCTCGTTCCCGCCAGCGTCTTAACCGGGGCGACGCTGCTTATTGCCGCCGACCTTCTGGCGCGAAGTCTGCCGCTGACCGGAGCCATCGCCGCAGAAGCCCCGGTCGGAATCGTTACCGCATTAATCGGCGCGCCTTTCTTCCTGGTTATCATGTCCAGAAGAAAAGCGAATTCGTAACGTATCTGGATGAAAGAGAAATCGAATTTACTCTTTTGCGCCTTGCTCTTTGAGCCATTCAACGACTTCCTTATTATTGCTATTCATGGCAAACTTCAAGACGGAGCCAATCTGGCTTTGTGCATTGATGTCTGCGCCCTTGGAAACGAGCCATTTAACCGTTTCCAGATCGCAGCGGGAAGCGGCAATATGCAAGACGGTAATTTTGTGATTATCTGCTGCGCTGACGTCTGCGCCTTGTTCCACAAGCCATTTAACCAGTTCTGTATTCCCGGTTGATGCGGCAAAATGTAAAGGCGTCATTCCATCAATGTTTTTTACGTTGACGTCAAGCCCTTGTTCAACGAGCCATTTTACCATTTCCAGTTTGCCTCTGGCTGCGGCGCCAGTCAAAGCTGTACTGCCATGGGTTTCTGAATGGACGTCCGCGCCTTTTTCAACAAGGAGCTTAAGGAAATCCAAATCGCAGTTTCTTGCGGCGCTCAGGATTACATATTTGTCTTTTATAACATCGTCAGACGACTTGGACAAGAGATAAAGCGCCATTGCCTGATTTCTGTTTTGAATAGCTATCAGCAAGGGGGTTCGACCGGCAACTTCTTTTACGTTGACGTCTGCGCCTTTTTCCACAAGCCATTTTACCATATCCAGATTGTCGCCTCGAACGGCATAATACAAGACCGACTCGCCAGTTCTGTTTCTGGCATTGAGATATGCGCCCTTTTTCACAAGCCATTTAACCAGTTCCAAATTACCGCTTGAGGCTGCAAAATGAAGAAGCGTGGTTTTCTCGTTGGTATCAGCGTTGAGGAACAACCCCTTTTTGACAAGCCATTTGACCAATTCCAGATTACCGCTTATGGCGACAAAATGCAAAACTGTAAATCCACGGTCAGTTTTAGCGTCAATGTCAGCCCCCTGTTTTACAAGCCATTTGACCAACTCCTGATTACCGCTAAATGCGGCGCAATGCAATACCGTTTCGCCAAATCTGGTTTTCTCATTGACGTCCGCGCCCTGCGAGACAAGCTCTTGAACCAGTTTCAGATCGCCTCTTATTGCGGCATAGTGCAGCAAACTGGCGCCTTTAACAGCTTTGAATTTTAAATCATATTTCCCAGTATGAAGCATTTGCTCAAAATGTTTAACAGCAAAATCTTCAAATATCGATTTAAACAGTTCTTGCTGAAATGGATTCTCTGCGCCGTAACACAAACCGGCAAACGCCGTCAAACAGGCAAATAAAAAGCTCAAAATGAATGTACGGTTAATCATAATTCTACGTTGAAAGTAAGATGAAAACGAACGAAGAAAACAGCGTTTGCGCGAGGCAAACGATGGACGATATATCATATTATAGGCGATTTCGGTGGTTAATGCAAGAGCGATTAAATGTATACTAAAAGAGTGGGGGACAAATTAACCCCGAAGGGGTTGCATTTCTATAACCGGCGGTTTTCAACCTCCGGGGAAAGGGATGCGACAAAATAAAAAATCGACAAATACTTTTTTTCTTCCCCCCAGCGCCAAAAGAAGCCCGGGGAGGAAGAAAAAAGGGTGGGCTGGATTGGGAGGGCTTTTTGGGGAGAGCTTCACCGTCCGTAGACTAAAGTCGACGGTTATAGAAATGGGGTCTCCTCGAGACGCGGTTTTATATTCATCATTTCAAACGCTTTTCCCTATGCCGTCTTAATTCCCCCATCGCCGCGTTTCCAGTTGACGGGGCAGACCTCGCCGTGCTGTTCGTAAAACTGAAGCGCGTCGACCATGCGAAGCTCTTCGTCAACGTTTCTGCCAAAGGGGAGATCGTTAATCGTTTCGTGTCGGACGATTCCGTCTTTGTCGATTAAAAACAGACCTCGTAAAGCCATTCCGCCCGGCAGGAGAATCCCGTACGCCCGGGAGATTTCCTTGTCGAAGTCCGAAATGAGCGGGTACGTCAGCTGACCCAGCCCGCCCTTGTCCCGGGGCGCGTTGACCCACGCCAGGTGAGAGTACTGGCTGTCGGTCGAACAGGCTAACACCTGAACGTTTCTCGACTCGAAATCCGCGATGGCGTCTGAAAATCCGTGCAGTTCCGTCGGGCAGACGAACGAGAAATCCAGCGGATAGAAAAACAGAACGACGTATTTCCCGCGATAATCTTTCAGCGACACTGTACCAAACGATTTATCCGGCATTATCGCCTGCGCGGTAAACTCCGGCGCAAGCTGCGTTATTAGACTGCTCATTAAAAATCTCCTGTTGATAAAATTGGAAATAATTTTGTACAACAGGAGAATTATAGAGGGAAGGGGAAGCGTGCATGCCAAAATGACGAAGCGGACTCCCAACTCGGATCGCGAGCGAAGCTCGCCTTTTAAGCCGCAAAGAACGCATAGAGCGCAAAGAAACAATAGATTTTTAATTATCTTTTT
>JAZUMX010000934.1:0-8035 GCA_045603865.1 Thermoguttaceae bacterium | reverse complement strand
CTGCTGCGGCAACCCCTATTTTTTCGCTAAAACGACGCCGTTTTTCCCGTGGTTGATGATAACCAGCGCGCTCATCGACGGCGTAAGATTGTTATGCTGAGAATCGGACAGGGATTTCTGGTTTTCGACAAAGTATTCCGGCGTGACGAATTTGCCGATGTCGTGATACAGAGCCCCGACGCGGCACAAAAGCCCCCACGCTCCAATCGAACGCGCAGCCGCTTCTGAAATTGCCGCAACAAAAGACGAGTGGTTGTACGTACTGGGCGCTCGCTGAATGAGTTCCTGCATCAGCGGGTGCGTCGGGTTGGACAGTTCCAGCAGCTGCGAATCTGTAATGATGCCGAAAAACCATTCTTCAAACGGAACCAGACCCTGAATCAGGAACCCGCCGCCGATAATCCAAAGGGCGGAAATGCCGGCGAATTTTAACAAGTCGAGACTCAACGGCTGGGAATTGAGAACGTTGCAGACTATAGCCAGAACAAACGCGAAAATCGCGGTTATAAGCGATGTGAATATCAGTTTTTTGCGGTCGAAAAATCGGTTGAGAGGTAAAATCGCGCATCCGATAACGCCGCCCATGTAAAGCAGTTCTGTCAGCCCGCCGCCGGATCCAAGAACAACTACAATTATCAAACAGGTTGACAGCAGATAAGCCGTTCGGCGTCCAAAAGCGATTCCCAACGCCATGGCGTACATGAACAAAAGCATTGTTTGTCCGTTGCAACCCAGCGTCGAAAGCTGTTTTGACCCCCAAACAACCAAAAGCGTTACCAGACACAACAAAATGGTTTTACGCTTTCCGTCAAATATCTGTTTAGGTCTTTTGAATGCAAAATACAAACTGGGAATGAAAAACATGCACAGCACAGCCCACGTCGCCACGAACCGCTGAACTCGTTCCCAAAGCGTTTGCTGCGATTCCCAGGTTTTGTGCTCTATTTTAAGAATATTCCATGTATTGGGTTTAATCGGCTTGCCAGCGTCCGCCAGGCGGCTGTGTTTTCGGAAGACGGTTTCAACGTTATGGACCTCTTCCGCTTCCTGATCCCCTTCCTGTTTGGTCAGGTCGAGATCAAGCGTTAACGTGTCTGGCATGTACAGCTTGAGCCAGTGAAAGACCATCTCTGAAACGGCGTTGGCGCCGAGTTCGTCTTTAATTCGCTGATGAAGTTCATCCCAGTTGGTGAGAAGAACCTCTTCCATGGTAGACCAACGAGGTTCGTCATTGAGATTGTTAAAAGAAACGATTTTTATAGCGTCGGTTCGAACGCTTGTCAGCTGATAATCCGGTTTGAATTTTTTTAACACCCCCTGATCCAAATACGGTTTCAGAGCGCGATTCAGTTTTTCGTCAAACTTTGACAGCGTCTCGTCTTCCTTAAACAGCTCTTGCAATGCAATATAACTTCTTTGCATTAAATTAGCGGTCTGTTTGCTAACCTTCCCGTTTTCTTCTTTTACAGGAACCAGACGAGACCAGGTTCCATAGGATATCTTATTGTAATCTTTGGCGTTATGAACGATCTGCAAGTCCTGATGGAGCTTTTCGAACAT
The DNA here is from genome assembly GCA_045603865.1 of Thermoguttaceae bacterium. GTDB lineage: Bacteria > Planctomycetota > Planctomycetia > Pirellulales > Thermoguttaceae > RUG11551. Next base: position 6,475 of record JAZUMX010000934.1, on the reverse strand, counting down.
CGTCTCAATCGGGGCGTTATCCTGTCGATAAACAGTCAACGCCTGCTGTCTGGCTTGCAGACGTCTCATTTCCACAGACTCTTCGTCAATAGCGGAAAAATCAACTCGAGAATGGATGCTCAGCGGCGGCGCATAATAAATCTGATAGAAAAACGCCGGGCGCCAGGATTCGTTGATTACAGCAATCAGACCAACAAATAGTATATAATACAGAAAAATCCGGACTCTGTCCCAATTAAATATCTGCTCCCAAATCGACGTCGATTTATCGGCGCCGAAACGGAGAAGACGCTGCTTTCGCGTTCGACTGCTGGACGATGTTCCGGAACTCATGAATTCCCCTCGTAAGCGTTGACAATCTTTTGAACCAGCGGATGCCGAACGATGTCGGCTGTCCCCAGCTCAACCATGGCAATTCCCTTTATTTTACGCAACCGGCGCAAGGCGTCAATCAGACCGCTTGTCGTTTTGGGCGGCAGGTCAATCTGGGAGATGTCGCCGGAAACCACCATGCGGGAGTTCTCGCCCATGCGCGTTAAAAACATTTTCATCTGAGAAATTGTTGTATTCTGCGCTTCATCTAAAATAATATAAGCGTTGTTAAACGTTCGACCGCGCATGTACGCCAACGGAATGACCTCGATGATGTCCTCTTCCGTCAGACGGCGGACGGTCATCGGGTCCATCATGTCGTGGAGCGCGTCGAACAGCGGGCGCAAGTACGGATTGATTTTGGCTCTCAAGTCGCCGGGCAGATAGCCGAGGCTTTCTCCCGCTTCGACGGCTGGGCGAACGAGCATGATTCTCTCTGCCGCGCCTTTCTTCATCGCCGCCACCGCCGCTGCGACCGCCAGGTACGTTTTACCGGTTCCCGCCGGACCGTAGCAGAACGTTATGTCGTGATTTTGCAAGGCTTTAAGGAATCTCGCCTGTCCTGCCGTCCGCGGTCGGATTTTGCGTCCGGTAAAGACTTCGAGCGTCTTAACGTCCGTCGGGTTGACGTCGTCTTGAATCTCAATACGGGGAACGATCGGGGAACTGGGAAAATCCGGTTCCGATTCTGTATTGGGGTCAATCGCGCCTTGAGCTGCATTGATGCAGCACGCAACGTCGTCGTCCGTCAGCTCCGCTTTGGAAGCCATGGATTTCAAGACGGACGTCGCCTGTTTGACGTTAGAGTCGTCGCCGGAGACGTGAATCAGACCGCGGTCAGACCATATCTTCACGCTCAGGGCGTCTTCAATACGCCGTACATATTTGTCGCACGCGCCAAAGAGAGACAACAACGACTCCCTGTTCGGCAGAGTAAATGTTTCTTCTGACAATACGAGTAATCCTCAAAAAGGGAAATCAATACTTGAGAGCAACGACTTTTCAGAAAAACGTTGATTGCTAAACCTCTCAAATACTAAATTTTAACATCTATATATTATAGTCAAAAATTTTTCTTTTGCAAGGGAGATGAAAAATATTTACGGCATTTAACAGGAAGCCATTGAAAATATTTATATCGTTTTACAGTAAAGACTTACGAATATTATTTGGGCGATTGTGAAACTGGAAACGCCTATTTTCTTTTTAGCAAACCCAGTCCTTCAATCAGGTCGTAGAGAACTGAACGGACTGGTTGAGCGTGGCTGAAGTACCCGCCCGGCAGGACGAGTTCTTTTAATAGCGCGGCGAGACCGGTCAGGGCGTTGGTTTGAACCGTCCGGCGGGCGTCGAAATGCCGCTTTTGACGTTCCAGCTGTTTGACGTACCCAGCGGAATCCGGCAGCGCTCTTGCTCTGTCGATTAACGATTCTATCAACATCGGGTGCGTTGCAAGCGTATCGATAACCGTGTTGAAGTATTGCCATTTGGGCGGATTGTTTCTCAGCTGTTCGACCGTCGGGGCGGTAGAATAGTTTTTCCCGTGGAGGCGATAGCTGATCAGCGGTTGGTTTATGTACTCGACTTTACTGCACAGCGGCGCTAGCAGATAAATCCAGATGTCGTGACACGCCAGCTGGTCTGGAACCGGCAGGACGCTGTCCAGAATGGACTTTCTTACCGCCATCGTACAGCCTGTCCAGACCGTCATGGGCGACTTGAGCGGATAGAAGTATCGCCAGAATTCCCGGACGTGCATTCGGGTCAGGTACTCGTCCAAATACATGTTTTGGAACTCCCCTGCCCCGTCGATGACCTTGGCGTTGCCGGTAATCAAGCCCAGGGAGGAATCGGATTCAAAGCGCTTGAGACACGTCTCGATTCTGTCCGGCTCCCAGACGTCGTCGCAGTCTGAAACAATCACAACGTCTTTGGTACACAGCCCCAGCGCTTTCGAGAAGTTCTTTGTACAGCCCAAGTTCTTTTCGTTGCAGACGATCCTGACGTCAAAAGGCGCTTGCGCTTTCCATTGTCCCAGCTCTGCAACGGTCGCGTCTGTCGAGCAGTCGTCGACAAAAACGACCTCGTCCGGCAGGCGCGTTTGAGCCAGAATGCTGTCCAGCTGCGGTTTCATGTATTGTGTAGAATTGTACACAGCAATAGCGACAGAAACGGACAGTTTGCTCATAACGATTTTTGCTCTTCAAGCCAGTCGAAGAACAGGTACATGCTGGAAATGTTATTGTCAGAATATTTAATCTCGTCCGGCGTCAGCCAAAGAACCTGCGCCACTTCCCGTTCGGACGGGTTAATGGCGGCAATCTGTTCGTCGGTCATGTCCGCCAGCCACCACGCAATATGCGCGCCCCAGGCGGAAAGGGATTCCAGAATCCGGCGTCGGGGCGTACAGGGAACGCCCAGCTCTTCGGTAAACTCTCGAATAAGAGCCTGTTGCGGCGTTTCGCCCGGCTCGATTCCGCCGCCGGGAAAAGAGTACAGCAGCGGCGCGGGAACGAATTCGGATCTCTGGATAACCAGGTACTTTCCGTCCCGTTCGACGATGCCGACCACTCCCTTGCGAACAATGCGGGATTCCACCTCCGCTCTATAGGCGGGATCGGTGGAATCTTCCAAATGCACGCGTTCGACGGGGGAGTGTTTATAATCCATAAACTAAATCTTTCGCAGGTCTTTGACGCGTTTGGCTTTTCCGTCGAATCGTTCCAGCGTTCGCGGTTCAACCAGCGTAACCTTAACGCGAATGTTGATAATGCGTTCAATCGCGGCTGTGATGCGTTTCTGAAGCGTTTCGAGCGTTTTAATCGTGTCGTCGCCGAGGAGCGCGTCTGTAATTTCGACTTTGACTTCCATCCGGTCGAGGTTGTCATCTCGAGTAACAATGATTTCGTAGTACGGCGCGACGCCTTCAATCGACAGAATCGCCGTTTCAATCTGGGACGGGAAGACGTTGACGCCGCGGATGATGAGCATGTCGTCCGAACGGCGGGAAATGCGGGCGATTCGACGCAGCGTTCTGCCGCATTCGCATCGTTCCGGAATGATCTTGGTGATGTCGCGCGTGCGGTAACGAATAATCGGCATCGCCTGCTTGGACAGGGTCGTCAAAACGAGTTCGCCTTCTTCGCCGTCCGGCAGAACTTCGAGCGTTTCCGGATCGATAATTTCCGGGTAGTAATGATCTTCAAAGATGTGCAGACCGTTCTGGCATTGGCATTCGCCGCCGACGCCCGGTCCGACGATTTCGCTTAAACCGTAGATGTCGTACGCCTTGATTCCCGACAGCTCTTCGATCTTCTGTCGCATGGCTTCCGACCACGGTTCCGCCCCGAACGCGCCGATTTTCAGCGGGAGCTGGCGGACGTCGACGCCCTGCTCTCCGGCGGTGTCAAGCAGATGGAGGAAGAACGATGGCGTGCAGCAAATCGCGGTAACGCCAAAGTCTTTCATGAGCATAAGCTGACGAGCGGAGTTGCCTGTCGAGACCGGCAAAACGGTTGCGCCCAACGCTTCCCCTCCCTGGTGAGCGCCCAATCCGCCGGTAAACAGACCGTATCCGTAGCAGTTCTGAAGGACGTCGCCCTTCGTCATGCCGTAAGCCAAAAACGCTCGCATGACCGTTTCCGACCAGACGTCGAGGTCCGCTTGCGTATAGGCGACGACAATCGGTTTGCCCGTCGTTCCGCTTGACGCGTGAAGACGAACGATGTCCGACATCGGCGAGGCGAACAATCCAAACGGATACGTGTCGCGCAAGTCGGCTTTGACCATAAACGGCAGCTTGGCGATGTCGTCAATAGACTGAATATCCAGCGGCGAAATGCCGTTTTCGTTCAATCGATTGCGAAACAGCTCTACTCGTTCGTAGGCGCGCCCGACGATGTTGATCAGTCGTTCTGTTTGAATTGCCCGCAGTTTGTCCTGCGGAAGAAAATCCATACTGCTCAGGGGGTGGAACATGATTTGATTGGAGGGGGCTAGGGGCTTATAAAATCAAAAAAACCTCGTTGGGTTACGCTTTTTAAACGACCATCAACGAGGTTATAGTATACCTTTGCTTCCCGTCTGTAATATTAATTACAGAACGAACAAGTAGTAAAACCAGAAATGCGTCAGCGGAGCAAATCGCTACAGCTGTGTTATTTCTTATGGCGAATCTTGGAACGCATCTTGCGCTTTTTTCGACCCAGCTTTCTACGACCTTTTCCGCTAACTTTCGTTCCCACGGTTTATCTCCTTACGTTGTTTAAAATTGTTTATTCATCAATCCCTGATTTCTCAGGAAAACCTTAAAATTATTTTTGAGCGATTATTTTACTCTTTTTTCCAATTTCCACAAGGGGGGGAGGAAAGAGAAAAATTTTAAAAGCTGCTAGCTGCTAGCTCCTAGCTTTTAGCTTGGGCGTTAGCAGCTCTATGCGGATATTTATAAAGCCAGAAGCTAAGTGCAAAAGCTAACAGCTAGAGGCTAGAAGCTAGAGGCTATTTCCGGCTCGCCTCAGAATGCCGTCGTGTGCGGATCGCGATGGTAGTTGTCAGTCGGAGAAACGCCGTCGGCGTCGAGCTGAGCCAGGTCGGATTCCGTCAGGGCGAAGTCGAACAGGTCGGCGTATTCGTCGATTCTTGTCGGCGTAACCGATTTCGGCAGCGGGCAGATTCCGTTCTGTAACAGCCAGCGCAGAGCGACCTGCCCTGCCGTCTTGCCGTATTTCTGCCCCATCGCGACAAACGCAGGGTTGTTAAACACGCCTCCGCGCTGCAGCGGCGCCCACGCTTCCGGGAGAATGTTGCGCGCCTTGCAGAACTCGACGATCTTCTTTTGCGGACAGGCGGGATGAAGCTCGATCTGATTGACCATCGGCGCCACGCTGGCGAACTCCAGCAGCGGTTCAAGATGGTAGTCCATGAAATTGCTCACGCCCAGCGCTCGAACAGCCCCGTCGGCGTAGAGTTTTTCCATCGCCCGCCACGTCTGGCGGTTGAGTTCCGCCCAGTCCTGCTGATGCCCCGCCGTAACCGGCCAATGAATCAGCAGCAAGTCGAAATAATCCATCTTGAGCCGTTTGAGCGAGTCCGCCACTGACGTCAGCGTCGACTCGTATCCCTGATGATTGTTCCAGACCTTTCCGGTCAGAAAGACGTCTTTGCGGTCCAGCCCGGAACGGCGAATCCCTTCTGCAACGGCGGGTTCGTTCGCGTAGACTTCCGCCGAATCGACGTGCCGATACCCGCGTCGAAGCGCGTACTCGACGGCTTTCGCGCCAACTTCGTCGTCCGGCGTTCTAAACGTACCCAACCCGACGCAGGGAATTTTCACGCCGTTGGGTAAAACAAAACAGTCTTGAAGTGAGGTAAACATGGGATGGCGAGCCGGGGTGCGTAAGCCCCCGGAAGAACCGCGTAGCGGTTCAATTTTAATAGCCGGCGGTTTCAACCGCCGGAACAAAAACAAAACCGAATCTCTTTAATCGAGTCAACCTCTTTTCCTTCCCCCCCGCGACAATAAAGCGGGAGGGAAGGAAAAGAGTATTTGTCGATGATTTTTATTTATCGCAATTCTGAACGTGGGTTAAAACCCACGGCTAGTAATATTCAACCGCTAATGCGGTTGGTTCTTTACTCTTTTATTCTACCCCATTTCCCTTCCAATTGCAAGCGGTCAAACGTATTCTACGCAAAAAGACAAGAATTTTTGCGTAATAGTGAATTGACATTCGTTCCCGATTCTTTTAGAATCACGGTATCGATAAGCGCAAAGAGGGGACAATCTCTGGCGACGTTTATTTTCCTATGCACTATATACTATGCACTCACTTAAGGAGCTTTTGACATGAGACAATTTATAACGCGTATTGGGTTATTCGTTGCGGCGTTGAGCGTAACAGCGTCGTTGGCGCAGGCGGACTGGATCGACGGCAAAATGCAGGTTAAACAGGAGGACGCGGTTGCGCCGTCAGCCGTACCCGCGCCGCTGGAAAACGTTCGGCTCACGCCCAGCATTTTTGCAGACGTCCAGAATCTGGAAAAGGCGTATCTGCTCTCGCTGGAAACGGATCGATTTCTGGTTCGATTCCGGTCAGAAGCG
>JAZUMX010000933.1:0-3577 GCA_045603865.1 Thermoguttaceae bacterium | reverse complement strand
GGGAACGGAGTCAGACAAACCCAAAAAGTCTGCTGGAAAAAAAGCCGCCGCTCAATTCGACGACGATGACGAAGACCCCAGACAGGCGGCAAAAAAGATGGAAACTAAAAACAAACAGGATAATAACGACCAGGAAGACGTCCCGGACGACGACGCGTTTGAAGACGACGGCGGAGACATGAATTTCGATGGATTTGGAGACGATTCCTGAAATCCTTTAAAATTTTAAAAAAATCGTTACAATAAATCAAATTTTGAACTATAATATAATCGGAGTAAGGTTAACGCCTGAAAAATGCATTGTCCTGTCAGGCGATTTAACGTTGTTTCAATTCCTTGGAAAACATCAATTTTTGTATCCATTTTTTTGAACAGCTGACTTATTGCAATCGTATCAAAAGCAGATTAAAGAAGTTTACAATGAAAATTCGTAAACTGAAAAAATGGCTTTGAAACGTCTGAAATAGTCAAAAACTGTTCCGAATGTATCGAAAAAGTTGTAAAAACGGATTAAAAAGGCATGTTTTTTTAAGAAAAGTTCAAAAATGTTGTATAAGTTATTGACAACAACTCAATTTTGTAGTTATATTATAAGTTAGTAATATAGAAATCCAAACGACTGTTTGGGGTTCAAATGCCACTTTAGCAGGAATTGCATAACAAAGGAGAAAGCCTCCCATGAATTTGGTTGGAAAAATCTTTACGGTGCTTATATTTGTTATGAGCGTTGTTTTAATGTCGCTGGTAATGATGTTGTACGCAACGCATACCAATTGGCGGTTGCTGGTTGAAAATCCGGAATCCAATGCTACGCCGGAACATCCAACCGGGTACAAATACCGTCTGCAAACCGTTGAAAAGCAGAAGGACGACTTAAACAGTCTTCTTAACGAATATCAGCGTAATTTGGAACGCGAAACAATTGAAAAAGAACAGGTTCGCGCCAAACTGGAAACTGAAAAAGAAGAACTCACTCGCAACCTGACCGCCCGCGAACAGGACTTGGCGGCTAAAACCCAGTCTGAACGAGACGCTGTCGCTCAGCTTAAGGCGGTTACCAACTCTCTCGACGCTCTGAGAGAAGAAAACGAGAAGCTTCGCAACGACGTCAAAACCATTCAGGAAGACCGCGACGCTCAATTTAACCAGATGGTTAAACGAACGGAAGAGCTTCATGCGAAGGTCAACGAGCTGGATCAGCTCAATCGCCGCAACAAGGATTTGATTTCAGAAAGCGCGAACGCGATGCAGCTGCTTCGTATGCTTGGATATACCAACAATCCGGCGTACTATTTGGAAACGGCTAATCCGCCCGCTACGCTCAACGCTATGGTCCTTAGCGCGTCGCAAGATCTGGTCGTTATTTCCTGCGGAGCTGACGACGGTTTAAGAGTTGGTCATACGCTTGAAGTTACTCGCGGCAACACTTACGTTGGCAGCATTGAAGTTCGAGAAGTTACTCCCGATCGCGCTATTTGTAAAATTAATAAAGAAAAACAACAAAACTCATTCCAGGTAAAAGACCGTGTCATCCCTAAACTCAAATAACGAATTTGAAGATCTGGATGATCCCTTTGGCTCCTCAGGCATAGCATCTGAAGATTTTCAGGAAGACTTATCCTTAGGCGCAGAGCAAATCGCTCCAGAGGGAGATGCAGAAAACTTCACCCCCGCTCCAGAAGATGGCGGCGATGGCAGTACGGAACAACCAGCTCAGGAAGACAATCCTGAAGGCTTGGAGTTTACGGAAGAAGCGTCTTCGCCAGAACCGGAAGAAGAGGTTGTCGCCGTTGAATATAAAAAGGCCCCATGCTGGGATTTGTTCAGTTGGTTGCTGTTCATATCTTGGCTTGCGCTTTTGGCTGGAATCCTGTTTCTTTGGCTGGAATGTCCGCCAACGGAATATGGCGATCCTCCATTTAAAGAAAGCAGTGTGCCCGTTAAAACTGCTGACTAAATTCACACTTGTACCCAGCCGTTCTAATTCGTTAGATATAGCTGGGAAAAATACCAGCAATATACAACAGTGCGTAAAACCTTGCACGTTGGTGAGCTGGTTATTTTTTTATAACTTATCGACGCCATGACACAAATGACTCAACGTTTTGTGGATGCTATCCAGTTAGCTCATACTCTTCATGCCAAACAAACGCGAAAAGCGTCTGTTCAGATCCCGTACATTGGACACCTTCTTCGCGTTTCCGGATTGACGATTGAATACGGTGCGGATGAAGACACCGCGATTGCAGCTCTGCTGCACGACGCCGTCGAGGATCAGGGCGGAATGGAAACGGCGAATTTGATTCGAGACAAGTTTGGCGATCGCGTTGTTGGCTTCGTTTTGGACTGCTCCGATTCCACTGGTCCAAAATCAGAGAAAAAAGCTCCATGGAAACAGCGTAAAGAGGCGTATATCAACCATCTGAAAGTCGCTCCGCCTGAAAGCCGATTGATTTCCTCTTGTGATAAACTGGATAATCTTCGTTGTTCGATTACATCATATCGCAATCAGGGAACCAATTTCTGGACGCATTTCAATACAAATCAGGACGATTTTCTCTGGTATTATATGACCATTATCGACGTCCTGGAAGAGGTCGGCGCCTGCCCTGCTCTGGACGATTTGAAAGACGTGTACACCCAGTTTGTCCAGCTTCTCAATCCATTTGGGGATTGGGGCAATTTGGACTGACTTCGCGGTCTGTCTGTCGGGTTTATCATTTTAGGTCAAAGAGCCGATAATAAATCTATCGGTATATAATATATAATCAGGTTTATTATTACAGGTGAAAACGATGGACGACAGACTGGCGGCTCTGGAGCGCGAGAACGAACAGCTTAAAGAACAATTGAAAAACAGCGAGGGGTTAATTGCTCTCGGCGAGCTGGCGGGAACGACAACTCACGAGTTTAACAACATCATCATGACGGTGATGAACTACGCCAAGCTGGGTCTGCGTCACAAAGACGACGCCATGCGTGAAAAGGCGTTTAATATCATTCTGGAAGCCAGTCAAAAAGCGGCGAAAGTTACTCAATGTATTTTGGGTCAGGCGAGAAACCGCTCTCAAGACATGGAACCGACCGATCTTATTGCTCTTACGGACGACGCGATGCTGCTTCTGGAACGCGAACTGAACAAGTACAAAATCCAGTTCGAGAAGGACTACGAACCCAACGTCCCAAAAATCATGGCGCGGGGCAACCAGATTCAGCAAGTCATTTTCAATCTTGTAATTAACGCTCGTCAGGCGATGCCGGACGGCGGTCGTCTTCAAATCCGCATCGGCTTTGACGAAAAGGACAACCAGGTTGTCTGGCAGGTTCGAGACTGGGGAACGGGCATTCCAGAAGACGTTCTTCCGCATATCTTTGAACCGTTCTTTACGACGAAGAAAGGTCCAGATTCGTCCGGAAAAGGCGGTACAGGCGTCGGCTTGGCGTCTTGTAAAGAAATCATCCAAAAGCACGGCGGCAAGATTCGCGTCGATTCCGCCGTCGGAAAAGGAACCGCGTTCACGCTGCGGTTTCCCGTTGCGAAAGAATAGGTTAGGCGAGCCGGGAACGTGAGTTCCCG
>JAZUMX010000932.1:0-2156 GCA_045603865.1 Thermoguttaceae bacterium | reverse complement strand
CCGTCAGAGTTGTCGACGACTTCGTACAGCATGGCGGCTTTGCGCTTGTTGATTTCGTACATGTTCGCCAGACCGCCGATGTCGTTGATGAGCCAATCGGTTACGAGTTTAACCATGTAGATGGCAAACGTCGGCGGGGTGTTGTGCATCGAGCCTTTGCTGTCCTGAAGTTTGTAGTCCAGCATGGACGGCAGACCTTCCGGAACGCGTTCGAGCAGGTCTTCTCTCATAACGATAATCGTAACGCCGGCGGGACCGATGTTCTTCTGAGCGCAGGCGAAAATGCAGCCGTAGTCGTTGATGTCGATCGGCTTGTGAAGGAAGTCGGACGAGGCGTCGCACAGCAGCGGAACTCCGTCTGGGGTCTTCGGGGCTTTCTGGAACTGGACGCCCTGAATCGTTTCGTTGCAGCAGTGATAAACGAACGCGGCGTTCGGGTCGAGGTTAAGTTCGGAATCGTCCGGCGTGCGGATGAAGTTGTCGGCGGAGCCGTCCCAGCAGGCGCGAACGGTCGTCTGGGTTTTGCCCTGTCCCATAGCGGTTTTGCTCCACGTTCCGTTGACGATGTAGTCAGCGGACTTGCCTTTGGCGAGGTTCATGGGAAGCATGGCAAACTGAAGACTTGCGCCGCCCTGCAAGAACAGGACTTTGTAGTTGGACGGGATATTGAGCAGCTGACGAAGGTTGGCTTCCGCCGCGCCGATGATCTCTTCAAACGGCTTAGAGCGGTGGCTCATTTCCATAACGGACATGCCGCTGTTGTTGTAGTTGAGCATTTCTTCCTGCGCTTTTTTCAGAGCGGGAAGCGGAAGCATAGCCGGACCAGCTGAAAAATTGTAAATTCTTTCCATGATAGGTAGGTAGGGGTTAAAGGAATTGAAATAAGGTTCATCTTGTAATTATGAACCTGTTGAGATAAAGCTCCTGGCTCTTAGCCTCTAGCTGCCAGCTTTTGATATTATTTTCTAAAAGCTGGTAGTTGAGAACTGCGAAAACCCAAGCTAATAGCTAGCAGCTAAAAGCTAAAGGCTTATTCTCAAGTACGGGCGCCAGACGAATCGTCATGCGTCAGTCGTCTGACGGGTGAATTGGCTCCTGACCGTCGAGAACGCACATGGCGTTTTCGGCGGCGCGCTGTTCGGCTTCTTTTTTGGACTTTCCCCAGGCGGAAGGGTAATAATACCCGCCGACTTTCACAGCGACCTTAAAGCACTTGGCGTGTTCCGGTCCCTGAACGTCCAGCAAAGCGTAGACAGGCGTTTTTCCATGTTCTTTTTGAATTCGGCTTTGCAGCGTGGCTTTGTAATTCTCGCCTTCTTTGCCGTCGATGGCGTCTTCAACGTGGGAGATGAAAAATCTCTCGACGTAATCCTGCGCCGTTTCAAAGTCGCTGTCGAGGTAAATTGCTCCGATTATCGCTTCCTGAAGGTTTGCCAGAAGAGACATCGGCATTTCCTGTCCTGTATGAGCCATTCCGCGTCCAAGGTGGAGAAACCGTCCGATTCCCTGACTTTGGCTGACCAGGGCGCACGTCTGTCGGCTGACGACTATAGATTTTATTTTCGTCATTTCGCCTTCCTGAAATTCAGGATATTCGCAAAACAGATACGTGCAAATCGTCAGCCCCAAAACGGAGTCGCCGAGGAACTCCAAACGCTCATTGGACTTGCTGCGGCTAATTGCCCCGGAAGAATGCGTAAGAGCTTCTTCCAAAAGGCTTTTATCGTCAAACGTATATCCCAAAACGCGCTCGCAGGCGGCAATATCCGGGTCGTCGTAAGCGCGATTCGAATAGAAATCGTCCGAATCGTCATCGTAGTCGTCGTCAGAATATCGGCTATGCGAACGGGTCATGTTAAAATAGGGAAAATTTTCGCGTTGTTTATTACAGCGCCCGGCGGTTTGAGTAATTTGTTGGAAAATCGGAGCAAACCAGCCAAGCTCCTATTTCGTAAAAATTATAAATATATTATAAAGAAGATTAAAAATAGTAAAAGCCCCCCCACAGGGAGAAATCCTCACAGCTTTAGCTGTGGGATTTATTAAAAATAAAAAATCGTAGCCCACGCCTTTAGGCGTGGGATCAAAACGACATGAATAATTAATAATTTAACGCGCGAAATCCTACTCTCTTTAGCGCCCCGTTAAGGGACGCT
>JAZUMX010000931.1:0-5952 GCA_045603865.1 Thermoguttaceae bacterium | reverse complement strand
AGCGCGACGCCGTTTTTAAACATGCTCACCGATTTAACCCGGCTTGTAACAGCTCTGGGAGCGGCGCTGACAGAAGGACTGGCGACAGCCGATTCCACCGCCGCTGCGGGCGATTGCTGTGTAACAGTGGAGTTTTGGGCGTAAACGGCGGGAACGGCAAGAAATAATCCCAGCGCGGTTCCAACGGCAACGCCTTTCCAGCTCTTAGAAATCAATGAATGTAACATGGTTATTCTCTCCTCGTGATAATTATTATCCCAATATGCTTAATCTTGGGTTGCGATAGGCAGTTTTTATTTGAACGCAGAGGTCGCAGACTCCTCGCAGACAACGCAGAAGCAATCAAACATGTGTCATCTACGCCCGATTCTCGGGCTATGACACAATGTTCGATTGCGATTTTAAAAAGATTTCCGGGCGGGAATCGTGGCGTAGCCAACGCAGTTGGCGTTGTCGCCACATTCCCAGCCCGTCTGCGTATTCTGCGGATAGTCTGCGTATTCTGCGTTCTTATTCTAAAAATACTTGTAACCAAAATTTAAGCGTTCTCTATTTCCCTATCAGTTGAAACGCGACGTTGCCGTCGGCTGACAACGCGGTCTTTTTCACTCCGACAAGCAGAATCGGGGCGAAATACGCAGTCTCGGACGGTTCGCCCTGGCGGGAATACTTTACGAGCAGTCCGGAATCGCTTTGTTCAACCGACTGGACGGTGTACTGCCACGGCGTGTTTCCCCATTCGACCCAGTAAAGAATGACGTGGTCGTTGAAGTAGTCCTGGGCAACGAACTTCTGTTTTCTACTAAAAAACATGACCGCAGCGGAATGAAACAGCGATTCGAACTGTTCCATGGTTGTACAAACGCCGAACTTGCTGGTCTTGCCCTTTTCCGGCTTAATTGTGTTGAGAACGAAATACGGTTTAAACGTTTCAAATGGAATTGTCGTGGAACCGTCTGCAAAGGCAGACGCCGCCATTCCAAACCCGACCGCAGCCGCTGCGATAAATTGTCTTCTATTCATGAAATTGTCTCCTGTATGGGAAATGAGTTGTTATTATATAATTATATACGAAAAAAGTTTTAAAATGTTAGGATCGCAAAGAAAATTTGTGGTTCTTCCGGTAAGTTGGCGTCTGCGCAAACGCCAGACGCCAATTAACCGAAAAACCCTTTTTGTGGAAATGTCCGTAGAATTGAATTGACAAATTCTTTGCTTGCAGTATAATTCAAATATTATCTTTCTGGTGTGCAGTTACCGGATAACCCCATAATCACCCAAAGGAGTATTAAACATAACCAGATTCATTATATAGGAGCAATTCTTATTGCAATGAATTTTACCGCGAACGCTGCTTGAGGCTATTGAACAAATGGCGGACGTTCTCTTGAATAAGACAAGAATTGAATTTGACAAGGAAACGAGGATAACAATGACAGAAGAACAGAAAAGGACAACGCACCTGTCGCGCGACGAGGCATGGGAGCTTCTCACGCGTTACAATAAAGACGCATTCCACCTCCAACACGCTGAAACGGTGGAAAAGACCATGCGCTGGTTTGCCCGTGAACTCGGCTATGCCGAGGAAGAGGACTACTGGGGAATCGTAGGCATGCTGCACGACATCGACTTCGAGCTGTGGCCGCAGGAGCATTGCTTGAAAAGCCAAACGCTCCTGAAGGAACTCGGCGTGGAGGACTCCATCAACCGCGCCGTCGCCTCGCATGGCTACGGAATCGCCAACGACATTGCGCCGGAACATTTGATGGAGAAAGTTCTCTTCGCCGTTGACGAACTGACGGGGTTGTTGGGCGCGGTCGTACTGATGTATCCCTCCAAGAGCGCAAAAGACCTCAACCTCAAGAGCGTAAAGAAGAAGTTCAAGGACAAGAAGTTCGCCGCCGGGTGTTCGCGCGACGTGATTCAGCGAGGAGCGGATCAGCTTGGCTGGACGCTTGACGAACTCATTGAGCGCACGATTGCTGCAGTTCAGTCGTTTTTACCATAATTTCCAAAGGAGTATCAAACATGACCAGATTCATTTTAGGAGCAATTCTCATGGCAATGACATTGACTACAAACGCTGCGGAACTGGAACTGACGCAGGAATGGGACAAGACGTTCCCGAAGTCTGAGAAGGTAGACCACTGCAAAGCGACGTTCAAAACCCGCTTCGGCATCACGCTGGCGGCGGACGTGTACAAGCCGAAAGGCGCGACGGGACGACTTGCGGCAATTGCCGTCAGCGGTCCGTTCGGGGCGGTGAAGGAACAGTCGAGCGGTCTTTACGCCCAAACGCTTGCGGAACGCGGCTTTTTGACCATTGCGTTCGATCCGTCGTTTACGGGTGAATCGGGCGGTTCGCCTCGCTACGTCGCCTCGCCGGACATCAATACCGAGGACTTCCAGGCGGCGGTCGATTACCTCATCAGCCGCGACGACGTTGACTCGGAGAAAATCGGCATTCTCGGCATTTGCGGATGGGGCGGTCTTGCCATCAATGCAGCGGCGATCGATACGCGCGTCAAGGCGACCGTTACCTCAACGATGTACGACATGACCCGCGTTACAGCCAACGGCTACAACGACGCGGAGGATTCCGCAGCCGAACGCATGAAGAAACGCGAAGCGATGAACGCCCAGCGCATTGTTGATTTCAGATCCGGCAATCCCAAACGCGGCGGCGGGGTCGTTGATCCGCTTCCGGACGACGCCCCTCAGTTTGTCAAGGACTACTACGCCTACTACAAGACGCCGCGCGGCTTCCATCCCCGCTCGCTCAACTCGACGGACGGCTGGAACGTAACGAGTTTCCTCTCGTTCCTCAACGCCAAGCTGCTCGCCTACGCTGACGAAATCGAAAGCGCGGTCATGGTCGTCCACGGTGAAAAGGCGCACAGCCGCTACTTCGGCGAGACGGCTTTCAAAATGCTCAAGGGCGATAACAAAGAACTTCTGATCGTTCCCGGCGCGTCGCACTGCGACCTCTACGACGGCGGCGGAAAGAACGCCATTCCGTTCGACAAGATTGAGGCGTTCTACAGGAAGAATCTGAAATGATGTCGAAGAATTCCTTTTAACGCGCCGCCTACGACGTTCACGCGAACGACTAAAGCTGAATAGAAAAAACAGATACGGTCGAATCTGTTAGTTGTAAGTGGTAAGTTGTAAGTGGTAAGGACGCAAAGCGATTTGCTTGGCTTATTCCTTACCACTAACTACTAACCACTTGCCACTTTACGGTCTGTCCAGAGTCTTAAACAGCAGTACTCTTGGATAGCCCGGGTGGGGGTCAGGGACAGCTCTACCTTTGTTCTCGTAACCTTCCGCCAGAACATTTTTGAGACTGAAGCTGTTGTCCGGGTGAACGATCGCTCCCATGTACTTTATCTGGGGATTTTTGAGAGCTTCAGCCTCCAGCGCGCGCAGCAGCGTTCTTTGCAGACCGTGACCTCGATACGTCTCTTTGACGATTGCCATTTTGGCGTACGCGAACTGTTTGTCTTCGTTATTTTGATGGTTATTGAGAAGACTCTTAAACATGCCGCGCGGGTCCCCAACGGACATTGCAATACAGGCGGCGAGCTCGCCGTTGCAATACGCGCCGAGAACCAGCTGGCTGTTATTCTTCAGAGCTTCTTCCAGCTCGCGGCGTTGAGTTACAATATACCAATTCCCCCTGCCGGTCTTGTTATTGATCTCAATAACATGGTCCTGCATGTCCATAATCGTATCGACGTCTTCAATTGAACAAGGCTTTATCGTAAACATGGTTCTTCCTTTTTGTTACATAGACTCCCGCTCTTCTTCCGACTTGGCGAGGATTTCCTCTGTCGCCTGCGGGTCGGCGGCGGAGCAGCATTGACGGAGAGCGTCGGCGACGCCTAGCAGTTCCGGCTTCCACGTTTCCCGGACGCTGACAGGAACGTCCAGCTGAGCGAATTCTTCCAGCAGCAGAATCATGCGGAGCAGATGCCGGAAAATCAAGCCCTCTTGACGCGCCAGTCCCTTCGACGTGATGTACTTGTTGAACTCGCCGTTGAACTCCAGGATTTCGCCCGTTATCCAAACGGGGGTGATTTTGATATCTTCTACCAGCGGGTATTCGTACTGGAACAGACGATAGAGCTTTTCCGCAAACGGAATCACCCAGACCCGTTCTGAGGCGTCCGGCAAACCGCCGAAACGTTCCCGCTCTTCCTGAATTTCCTCTTTTGTCTTCTCGACCAGTTCGTCGATTGTCGCCAAGCCGAGTTGTAACAGCTGTTTATCCAGCCGACTTTGCGCCAGACGTCCCGGCGGCAGATCCCACTGTCGAGGAACGCGAACATTTCGCAGCAGCGTCGTGGGAACTTCCAAAACGGACTCGAACGCCTGCAGCTTCTCTTTAAGATCCGCGTCTACCAGCTGATCAATCAGAAACGCCCCGTAAAGCGGATTGATCGACCGAATCTGAGTCAGAATCGCCATCTTTTCCGTACCGGCGGCGCGAAGAGGCTCCCAAGGTTGTTCGTTTGAATCTGTGGTTTGTGAGTTAGGAGTTAGGAGTGAGGAGTTTTTTAATTCGGAATTAGGAATTAGGAATTCGGAATTAGTTCTAGCGAGCGACGGGAGCGGTTCTTGTTTATCTGGTTCGGACGCGCTTGCGTCTTCTCGATGCTCATCTGTTGATTGTTCATAACGGTCTGATGTAGAATCATCTTCGAGCGGCGCTTCGCGTAATTCCGCATTCCGAATTCCGCATTCCGAATTATTCTCCTCTTCTTCCTCTTCGTCAAACAGCCCGAACCCAAATCCCTTTTCCTCTTTCGGTTCCTGAGGAGCTTCTTTTTCCGGAAGATATTTGATCTCAATAGCCGGAGCGTCGGGCGAGGAGTCTATACCCAGGTCAAGTTCCGTAATAAGGCGGGATTTATCGGCGGGCGGAGCGGGTTCCAGAACAACGTAGCCCGCGTTGTGAAGCGTCAGGAGAGCCTGATCGAGATCGCGCTGACCGCGTTCCATGCGCCCGGAATCCAGCAAACGGTCTTGAACCAGCTTTCGCAGCTGTCCAACGTCCGGTGACGCCTGAAGCATAAACGCCAGCAGACGCCACGGAATCTGCCCGACCGAATGAAGGTTCTCTGCCTTTGCGTTTTGCAAAACCTGAAACTGCTTTTCCGACCAGTACTGCTCTTCCGGCGATCGCTTGGGCTGTTTCTTTTTGAGCTGTTTTTTGGCTTTCTGCAAGTTCGGGTCAGGCGTGTTTTCCGGAATCTGATCGTACTTTTTCTGCCATCGGGCGATTTTAACGTCGTCCGGATGAGCCAGGGCGAAAACGTACCCTTGAGTGTCGAACTGAGGACGACCGGCGCGACCGAAAATCTGATGAGCCGTCCCGAACGGAACGAGTTTCTTTTTCCCTTTCGGTCCCTTGAGCAGGCTGGGCAGAACGACCGATCGCGCCGGCAAGTTAATTCCCGCCGACAGCGTCTCAGTACAGGCGCAGACCGCCAATAGTTTTTTCTGGAAACATCGTTCCACGATTCGTCGGTACTTGGGCATGACCCCGGCATGATGAACGCCGACGCCGCGAAGAAGCATCGTCTTGAGTTTCGGACCGATCCCGTCTGTCATTTTTTCAGACTGCAATTCCGCCAGCAGCCCCGATTGCTGTTCGGCGGAGATGAGCTTTTTCCCCTTGAGAATTTCCGCATAATCCCAGCACAAATCCCGGCTGAAACAGAACAGCAAAGCCGGGGTTCGGCGCGTTTCGTCGTCGCCCAACGCCATTTCCTCGACGAAATCTTCCAGAAAATGCTCTTCGTCCCACTGAAACATCAACGGGACTTTTCGCTCGTCCGACTCGACGACTTCCAGCTTCCGATGATGCCGCGTTTCCAGCCAGATGGCAAACTGCTTCGCGTTCCCGACTGTCGCCGACAGCAGCAGCGTCCGAATTCGCGGGGGAAG
>JAZUMX010000930.1:0-3485 GCA_045603865.1 Thermoguttaceae bacterium | reverse complement strand
AAAATCAATCCTGACGCCATGGAACTCATCCGCGGCAAGACGGGCAAAACAATTGGCGCGCTGCAAACGCTGCTCGTTCTGGTCAAAGGGTTGACGCTGGCGTACAACCGCGACCTTCAGGAAGACAAACCGGCGGTTTTCGACGCCTTCGATTCCGTCGACGCCTGTCTGGAACTGGTCGCCCCGATTATTCGCGACGCCCAGCTCAACCGCCAGCGCATTGAGGACAAGCTCGACCGCGGACATCTCGACGCTACGACGTTTATGGAATACCTTATCGGCAAGGGAATCCCGCAGCGAACGGCGCATCACATTGTCGGTCGGCTGGTTCGACTTTGCCTGGAACGCGACTGCCGTCTGTCGGACTTGCCGCTGTCGGAATTTCAGGCGGAAGACCCCGCTTTGACCGAAGACCTCTACAACGTCCTGGGCGTGAAAAATGCGATTGCAGCGTTTAAGTCCTACGGCTCCACCGCTCCGGCGGAAGTTGCCAAACAGGTTGAAAGCTGGAAAAAGAGATTGAACTTTGAGTAAACAGAATTTAAACAACGTCATTCAATAGAACGCCCGGGAACTAACGTTTCCGGGGTTATCTAAGAGTCTATCTTTTTAAGCGGGAGTTTCGCTAACGCGTTACTCCCGCCGTTTGATATTGTGTTACGCTTGCGTAATTACGAATTACGCATTCTTTTTTCGCCAGAACAGCAAGCCCGCGGCGCCGAGAATCAGCAGCGCCCAGGTTGACGGTTCCGGGACGCCGGAGCCGGGTTCAGGAGCAGGACCAGCGCCCAAACCGATCAGGTAAAGACCGTCTGTTCTGCCTTGCAGTCCGAACAGGTTCGTGAAATTGCCAAGCAAATCGCTCATGTCAGTAATTTCATCGACAAAGCCTTCGTCTGATACCAGCTTGTATTCTGCTCCTTCAGCTGCCCAGAGATTAGCGTCGTTGTTTTCAAAGTACAGCTTGATAATCGAGTTTTCGTCAATTACAAACGCGCCGTTGTCAGCAATCGTCAGTTTGTCGAAGCTTTGCAGTGTCGGGTCTTCGTTGTAGGCGCTGAACTCAAACAAGCCGGTCGCGCCGACGTCCATGGTAACGTTGCCGTAGACGGTCATGTCTCCAACGGAATTGCCCGGCGACAGCGTTGCGCCGTTAGCGACGAACAAATCGCCGTTGAGAGTTCCTCTAAAGTCCAATTCGCCAGCGGAGACCGTGAACTTGTCAGAGCTGAACTGATCGCCGTCCGCTTTGATCTTGAGCTTTCCAGCGCCGGTCTTGATTACCTCTCCTGCGCCGGTAACGGTAACGTTGTCTGAGAAGGTCAGCTGCTTGGTATTGTTAGCGGCAACGTTGTATTCCAAAGTGGCGTCGTCCACAATTTCAATGGCGCTGTTCGCCTTGACAGCGTCGCCGGTCAGAGCGAGCGTTCCAGCTTCAACGGTCGTCTTGCCGGTATACGTATTGTCGCCGGAAAGGGTCAGCGTACCTTCGCCCTGTTTGGTTACGTCGCCTTCGCCGGAAACGACGCCGGTAAGAGCAAGATTTCTGTTCTCGCTGACGTCAAAGGTTCCAGCCGCGTTCATTTCAACTTCGCCATTATAGGTTGCTGTGTTGTTTTCGCCTTCGGTAAACGTAACGCCTTTCTTATTAACTCCGTCGATTGCCCATACCTCTGCGGCAATGTCCTCAGCGGAATTGGCGCGGTAATACAGATCCGTTACCGGCGGTTCGACGTTCTGATTCTTCAAAACGATTGAAGTTCCAACCGTATCGAGATACCAAGCGTCGGTCGCGGCTGAGTTGACCAAAAGCTGGATGTTGTCCAGGTTTACGTTCAAAGAAGTCGTATCGACAAGGACGTAGCCGTTGTCGGTATTGTTGTTCCACCAATCAGTTTGATCGCCGTTGTTAAAGGCGATGTTAATCGAGCCGGTAGTAAACGTCGCGGCATTGACAGTCAAGCGATCGTAATCGGTATTATTTGAGCTGTCGTTGAAATCGAAGTAAATCGCGCCGTTGTCAACGGTCAAATTACCGATGGCGATTTGAGTCGAGTCGGTCGTTTCTCCGATAACCAGCGAACCTCCGTTGAGCGTTACGTTGGACGCAATCGACGGCGCAGCGTCAATAAACGAGGCGCCTGCAGCAACTGTTACATCTGTAGCGAGGCTGCCTGTACTGGCTAACGCCAGAGCGCCGGCAGAGATGGTCGTCGGTCCGGTGAATTCGTTAACCTTGGTCAGTCTCACAGTACCAGCGCCAGTCTTGGTCAACGAGTTGTTTGCAACAAAGGCTTCGCTCTTGTCGCCCAATTTAACGTTGACAACGAGGTCGGCAGCGGAACTCTTGGTAATGTCGTCTACATTTAATACCGCGCTGTCGGGGACGAAAATAACGCCGTCTGCGCCGTTGAAGTTTACCGGGCTTTCCGGGGTTGAACCGTCGCCGGCAAAGGTAACGTTGTTTGTTCCCATAAGCCAGAACGAACGATAAATGTCTCGGTTGTTGTTACCGTAAACTTCTGCGCCGTTTTGGAACGTAGCGTTATACAGCGGGTTGTTGTTCGTACCGGTCAACTTGCCGCCGTTAATAATATATCTAAGACTATTGTCGTTAAAGTTGGAAATGTTGCAGCCGCCGAGGACGTCGTTTGTTCCCAATACCAGTTCAGCGCCGGAATTGATGGTAACCGTTCTGCCGCCGTTTTTGGAAAACGCGCCTAAAGCCGTTGTTGTGTAGCTTGAATGAGCCGCTGTAGCTGTAACCGTACCGCCGTGGATAACAACGTTCCCGGTAAAGTTACTGCCGTTATTGGCAAACGTCTGCTTGCCTTCGCCGTTTGAATTGATAATCATTTCAACATTGCCGGTTGTCTTGCCCTGGAAGGTCAAGTCCTTGCCGGTAATATCCAATGTCAACGTTGACAGAGTATTTGTATTGTTGAAAATCTGTCCTTTGAGGGTTGTTCCGCTCGTGTTGCTGTACAGACCTTTGAACGTTTGAGAATAGCCGTTCATATCCAGCTGACCGTAAATGTAGCCAGAACCGGCGTTGGTGCCAAAGGGCTGAGGCGCCGCCAAACGAATTTTACCCATTGAAGTGGCGCTGTCCCAGCTTGTCTGGACGTCGCCGGTAAAAGTTCCGTCGCAAGACGTTCCCATAATAACCCAGCCGGAGTCGGAAATAACCTTGAGTTTCCCGGGACCGGTTAAGGCTCCGGTATAGGTTGTGTCTTTACTCCAGCCGGACTTCAAAGACGATTCCGAAAGAACGTTCAGGTCGTTTGAAACGGTAATGAAGTTGTCGCTGTTTTGAATCATGCCGCCGTTGAGCTGAATAGGCTGTGAACCGATATACGGAGTAGCGCTGACAGACGTCGTTCCTGCAACGCCAATTCTCATGTTGCCTTTAACAAGCAGAGAACCCGTATACTCGCTGGCGTCGCCGGCGAATCGGGGATATCCGGAATCGCCTCCCACGGTCA
>JAZUMX010000929.1:0-1750 GCA_045603865.1 Thermoguttaceae bacterium | reverse complement strand
GTATTATAACCGCTCCCGTTGGTCGCTTTGTCTTGCACTGATTCTTTTTCTTAGCCAACAACCATACTGCTTCGCGGATACACTGTCCACAAAAATCTTTTTCATTCCGTTACCCCCTGTTACTAAACAATCCCCAAAAATTTTCAAAAAGTATAACAATTCCCCCTTGAAAACAATTCAAATAACGTATATAAAAAAAGAGTTGTTAAAAATCAATTGTGTAACATCCTTGATTGAAAAGGGTAATTATATGAAAAGCCGTCTTGTGATAATTCGTAATACGATTTTGAGCGCATGCTTAATCCTGTTAGGCGTTTTTTGGGGCGTCTGCTATGGAGCAGAGAATCCTGATGGAGAGACACGGTCAAAGAACGCTATAGACAAATTTGGCAAAGCAGGCGTCGAATGTTTTGAACAAATGTTTCAAACCGAAAAGTTTGATTTCGACTATCAATGCGACCGCGGCGGCAATGTTCTTCATTATGCTGCGCTGACAGGAAATCTGAATAGAGTTAAGTTGCTCATTGAACGCGGCGCAGACGTCAATGTAAAAGATGATGTTTCAAGAACAGCATTGCACCATGCCTACCAAAGCGGGAATCTGGAAGTGGCTAAATATTTAGTTGAAAAAGGTGCAGACGTCAATGCAAGCGATGATGGCGGAGATTGTTTTTTGTACTTTGCCGCAAGAAGTGGAAATCTCGAACTGGTAAAATGGTTGTTCGATCACGGCGTGGATCTTGGTTTAGAAAATGAATTGTATGAGGTTGTTTTACATTCTGCTGCCGAAAGCGGGAATTTGGAATTGGTTAAATGGCTAATCAAAAAAGGGCTGGACGTTAACTCAAAAGATATGTTTGAAAGGACTGTCTTGCATAGCGCCGCCCGCAGTGGGAATTTGGAACTGGTTCAATGGCTCATCGAAAAAGGACTGGATATCAACGCAAAAGACGATGTTGATAATACGGTCTTACATTTTGCCGCAGAAAGTGGCAATCTGGATTTGGTTAAATGGCTCATTGAAATGGGAATGGACGTCAAGATTAAAAATGGCGTTGAACGCACGGTTTTGCACAGCGCCGCCGAAAGTAACAATCTGGAACTGATTAAATGGCTGGTTGATAAAGGACTGGATATTAATGCCAAAGATACGGAGGAAGCAACGGTCTTGCATATTGCCGCCTGGAACGGAAATTTTGCGCAGGTAAAATGGCTGGTTGAAAAAGGAATGGATATCAGCTCAAAAGAGGATGGCGTAGTTTCCGTCTTGTTTTGCGCCGCCCGCAGCGGTAATTTGGAATTAGTTAAATGGCTGGTTGATAAAGGAATGGATGTCAATGCAAAAGACAATTTGGGAGAATCCGTCTTACATTCTGCTGCTGAAAGCGGAAATCTGGAGTTGGTAAAATGGCTGGTTGAAAAAGGATTGGACGTCAACGCAAAAGACAATTTGGGAAGAACCGTCTTACATTCTGCTGTTTGGGGAGGGACTGATGAAATGTACGATTGGCTTATTGAACATGGAGCCAAAGAATCTGACCAATAGATTTCTCGTGGTTTCACTCAGTTTTAGCGGAACGCGTTGCGTCCGATTTTTCTTTGCGAACTTCGCGAACTTTGCGTGAGATTTTTTCGGCGGCAGGGGACTGCCGCGTGCCGGTTGTTCGAGCGGGTTTTCCTGCGAAAAAGGTTATTTCTTGTTCTGGCAAGTAGCCCGAGGACAGGCTACATCCAGGGGGCGTTTTCGGCT
>JAZUMX010000928.1:0-2387 GCA_045603865.1 Thermoguttaceae bacterium | reverse complement strand
CTTTTCCGATTCCTTCCCAAAGCAGTTAAATGATGTAACAGAGAACTTGTACTGAGAATCCCAGCTCAAATTGTTGAGCGTAACTGTCAGCGAGTCCGGCATGTCGTTGTAAAAGTACTGCGACCACTCGTATTGACTCGGTTGAACAACCCACTTCTCGGCGTCCGCCGGGGCGGTTTTGTCACGCCGGGAGATGTCGATTCTGTACGAATGGACGATGCTCTCGTGAACGTCCCATTTCGCCTGGGGAAACGAGATTGTCGCGCTGACGGGCGTTGTATTTACGATCTCCGCCGCAGCATCGTCCGCCCAGTGCGGGGGCTGGCTGGTCTGGTAGCGATCGGCAGTATAGATGTACTTGTCAACCGCGCCGGGCTGAGCGACGACGTAAACGCAGTCGAAGAACTTGTTGGTAACGGCGTCGTAAAGTTTCAAAACGACGCTGTTGTCAGCATGGATTTCCATGACGTAGACGTTGCCGGCGTTACGGTATTTCGGGTCTCGAACGAGATTCGGGGCAGGCATGCCGAAATAGCTCATCGTGCCGGTTCCGAAAATGGTATACTCCTTCTGCCAGGCTGAACGCGGGTCTGTGATTGGACAGTGCGAATGCCCGGCGAAGTCGATCAGGCGCGGATAGTTTTTCAGCAGTTCCGCAAGGTCGGACGTTCCCCAGCGTTCGCTGCCGTAAACGGTGTTGCGAACCGGGTAATGCTGAATGAGGAAAACCGGCTTGTTCGTGTTGTCGGCGCAGGCGGCGTCGAGTTGTTCTTTCAGCCACGGCAGAGCGTACTGATAGTCGCCGTCCTTCATGGTTCCCTTTTCGCAGGAAAGCGTGATAAACTGGAACCCGTTGATTTCAACGCGCTGGTTGGCGGGCTGTTCAAAAAGCTCTTCCCAAAGTTGACGGTTTCCGCCCCAGTGGTCGTGGTTTCCCATGCAGAAAACCCATTTCGTTTCCGGCTTGAGGTACTTTTTGAGCGAATCGCGAAGCAGACCGCTTTGATCGACTCTGCCGTTGTCGGACATGTCGCCGCCGATCATCATGACGTCGAAATTCTTGTACGGCTGTGACGCTGAATACTCGTTGACGAACTGGATCATGCGTTCAATGCGTTCGACTTCCGCTGTGCGCCGGTTTTTATAATGGACGTCGCTGACGATAGCCGCACGGAGAACAACGTCGTCCGGGGAATCGGCAAAGACGCTGCGGGGAACGAAAAACAGACCGGCTGACGCGGCAGCCGCGGTCAAAAAACTACGTCGGGAGAACATCTGGGAATGGCGGGATTTTTTTGTATTCATGGTTTGATCTTGAAAACAGGGTATATTAATGAAAATGCCGTTAGCTTCTGGCGGTGAGCAGAACAGGGTCGTCAGTTGAAATAAAGCGCCCGTCTCTGAGCGCTTTAAATATCTCAACTATAATCCGTCACAAATAGACTTTCACGTCTACTGCGGCTTGTTGAAGTTGTTGTCGGCAAACGGACTCGTTACGCCGGGAATGGCAATGTTGTAGAGTTCGTACTTGCCATTTCGCAGTTCTTCGATTGCCTGTTGCAGGAACTTCTCTTTCTCTTCCGGGTTGTTGTAGTCGAATTTCGGCTGAACCGGAGCGGGAGAATCCAGCGTCAGTTTTTCGTGATTCTCGTAGATCATCAAAGCCGGACCTTTGTTGACGGCGTCGTCCCATTTAACCACCTGTCCGGAATAGGACGCCATGCGTCCCATGATCGCGGTCATGCAGGAATGAGCAGCGTACCAGCCTTCGTTATACGGCTTGCCTTCGCGAATCGCCTTGCACAGATCCTGATGCTCGTTGTCGAACGGGTTGCCTTTGCGTCCGCCGCGAGCGGTTACGTCTCCGCCGCCTTTGGTACCGCGAACGTTTTCGTAGACCGCGCCCCACGCCCCTTGAACGTGACGGCACTGTGAGAACATCTTTCTGCCGTCGGCGTAGGTGAATTCAACGCGGTGATGGTCGTAGATTTGCCCGTAGTCGACGCTGTTTTTGCGAACCTCGCGCCCAGCGATGGAGTTGGCGGAAACCGGGTGAAACATCGGATCGCCTTTGCCGAGGAACCAGTTGCCGATATCCAGGTTGTGAACGTGCTGTTCGCAAATGTGGTCGCCGCAGAGCCAGTTGAAGTAATACCAGTTTCTTATCTGATACGCCATTTCAGACTCGTTTTCAACGCGATTGCGAACCCGGGCGCCGGCGCTGTTCCAACAAACAATAGCGTAGATCAGATCGCCGTACTTGTCGTCAACGCAGATCTCCTTGAACCCCTGTAAGTATTTGTAGTCGTGATGTCTCTGAAGCCCCACGCCGACAGCCAGCCCTTTTTCGTCTGCAATCTTGTTGACTTCCATGAGCATTCTGTACC
>JAZUMX010000927.1:0-2678 GCA_045603865.1 Thermoguttaceae bacterium | reverse complement strand
AGCTTTTAGCTTCTAGCCTCTAGCTCCTGGCTTTTGTTGTTAGCTTCCAGCTTGAAAAGTTAACGCTAAGAACGATTAGCGCCCAAGCTAATAGCTAACAGCTAATAGCTAACGGCTAATTATTTAATCAGTCCATAAATCGTTTGAAAATCAACGTCGCGTTGTGTCCGCCAAAGCCGAAATTGTTCGACAGGACGTAATCGACTTTCTTTTCTCGGGCAACGTTGGGAACAACGTCCAAATCGCATTCTGGATCCTGATTCTCGACGTTAATTGTGGGCGGAAGAATCCCTTCGTTAAGAACGTACATTGAAAAGATGGCTTCCACCGAACCGCTGGCGCCCAACAGGTGCCCGGTTTCGGACTTTGTGCTGGAAATGGGCAGCGATTTTGCGTAATCGCCAAACACGTCTTTGATCCCGTTGACCTCTGAAACGTCGCCCAGGGGGGTGCTGGTGCCATGAGTGTTGATGTATCCAATCTGTTCCGGATTGAGCTTGGCTTCCTTCAAGGCGAATTTCATGGACATGGCTCCGCCCCGCCCGTCGCTCAAGGGGCTGGTGATATGGTTGGCGTCGCTTGTCGAGGCGTAGCCGACGATTTCAGCGTAGATTTTAGCGCCGCGCTTTTTCGCCATTTCCATGTCTTCCAGAACGAGCATGCCGGCGCCGTCTGACATGAGAAATCCGTCTCTGTCTTTGTCGAACGGCCGGGACGCTCTTTGCGGATCGTCGTTACGTTCTGACATGGCGCGCATGGCGCAGAATCCGGCAAAGCTCAGCGGAGTAACAGCCGCTTCCGCCGCGCCGCAAAGAACCATGTCGCAGCGATCCAGGCGAATCATGTCAATCGCCGCCCCGATGGCGTGCGCCCCGGAAGCGCAGGCGCTCACTGCCGCAAAAGACGGACCGTGAAGACCAAATCGAATGGAGCAGTTGCCGCAGACCATGTTGGCAATCAGTTTGGGAATCGTAAACGGAGAAACTCTCGACGGTCCGCCCGAAATAAGGCGATCGTACTGCAATTCCATCGTTCGCAATCCGCCGATGCCGGATCCGATTAACGTGCCGCAGCGCCACGTATCGTAATAATTTTCCGGAATCGCTGCCATATCCATCGCTTCCTGAGCGGCAATAAGTCCGTAGATTGATGAATTATCCAGCTTTTTGACGTCTTTGGGAAGGATGAATTTGGAAAGATGCAGCTGCGCTTCCAGGTCTTTGATTTCACCTGCAATGCGAGTGCGATACGCTGATACGTCGAAGGCGCTAATTGCTGAAATTCCAGACTTGCCCTGACAAACGTTATCCCAAACTTCCTTTGCTGTGGCGCCTAATGAGCATAGCGCTCCAAAACCGGTAACAGCAATTCGCTTTTCCATGTTACATTAATTAAAAATTAGCAATGAGCAATTAGCAATGAGCAATTGGCGCAAGCGTTCCGCCAGAACCGCTTTAGCGGTTCAATATTGGAAGCTGATTAAAAATTAGCAATGAGCAATTAGCAATTGGCGCAAGCGTCTTAATAATTGATAATTGCTAATTGACAATTGCTAATTACGAATTACCCACTGCTCCTCACTCTGAACGTTTCAAGCTTTAGTTATTTGCCGACTGCTGAGCAATGAACGCAACAGCGTCGCCAACGGTTTGGATTTTATCTGCAATGTCTTCCGGAATCTTGACGTCGAATTCTTCTTCCAGATCCATAACCAGTTCAACGATGTCAAGCGAGTCAGCGCCCAAGTCGTTAATAAAAGATGTATCGTCAGTAATCTTTTCAATGTCAACGCCAAGGTGTTCGGAAACGAGTTCGAATACCTTTTGTTTAATATCCTGTTCAGACACGATTTGTCCTCCAAATAAAAAATAAACTTGTTCTGTTTCCAGAACGAAAAAAATAATGGGATTATTCATAACGCCATATAGAGAAGCGCTTGAGCAATCTCTATATGGTTATTGTACCGATTTTATGAAATTTGTCTATATCAGTTTCTTATAAATTTTCTTTTTCTGAAAAAGAAAATTATTATTCACAGAGCTTTTAGCAGGTCATGCCGCCGTCGACCGCCAAAACCTGCCCGGTAATGTACGACGCAGCCGGCGAAGCCAGGAACAGAACCGCGTTGGCAATGTCCTGCGGCTGTCCGACTTTCTTCATCGGAATCGTCTGCTTGGCGATGTCCAATCCAACTTCTCCCAAAGCGGCGGTCATGTCCGTCTGCATGAATCCGGGCGCAATGGCGTTGCAGGTTACGCCGCGTTTGGCGATTTCCTTGGCAACCGTAGCGGTGAAGCCGATAAT
Source organism: Thermoguttaceae bacterium (assembly GCA_045603865.1). Taxonomy (GTDB): domain Bacteria; phylum Planctomycetota; class Planctomycetia; order Pirellulales; family Thermoguttaceae; genus RUG11551. The sequence goes on along the minus strand of JAZUMX010000927.1, from coordinate 374 downwards.
GCCCGCCTTGGACGCGGAATAGTTCGCCTGACCAGGGTTGCCCATCAAGCCGGAAACGCTGGAAATGTTGATGATTCTGCCTTTGCGTTTGCTGATCATCAAACGGGAAAGAGCGCGAGTAAAGAGGAACGTTCCCTTGAGGTTGATATTGAGAACGGCGTCCCAGTCGTCGTCTTCCATTTGCATCAGCAGCTTGTCGCGCGTAATGCCGGCGTTGTTGACCAGGATGTCGATAAAACCCCACTTTGCAATAACCGCATCAATGGTAGCAGCGACGGCAGCCGGGTCGGCAACGTTGCAAACGTACGCATCCGCTTCGCCTCCGGCGGAACGAATGAATTCAACCGTTTCGTTGAGTTTCGCTTCGTTGGTGC
>JAZUMX010000926.1:0-2524 GCA_045603865.1 Thermoguttaceae bacterium | reverse complement strand
CGGGAGTTTCCTCCCGCTTTTAAGCGTAACTTCGCTCACATTGTTCGCTTCGTTACCGTCTTTCATTAAGCGACGACAAGCCGTCGCTTTTCGGGGGCTTACGCACCCCGGCTCGCCTACGTTTTTCTATTACTTTCTTTTTCGGCAGTACATCAACCCGACAACGCCGAGAACGAGCAACATCCACGTCGACGGTTCAGGAACGCCGGAGCCGGGTTCTGGTCCCGGCGGGATGGGTCCAGCCCCCAAGCCGATCAAGTACAGACCGTTGCCATATTTGCCTTGAAGTTCAAATAAACTTCTGTATTGGTCCTCTAATAGAGAGCTGTAATTCCCATCGGCAAAACCTTCGTCGGATACGAGCTTGTATTCTGCGCCTTCCGCCGCCCAGAGGTCAGCGTCGTTACCTTCAAAGTACAGCTTGATAATCGAGTTCGTATCTACTGAGAATGAATCGTCATCGTTTGCAATGGTAAGCGTATCGTATTGATTCTCGTTGAAGGCGCTGAACTCAAACAAGCCCGTCGCGCTGGCGTCTATGGTTACGTCGCCGTAGACGGTTAAGCTGCCAACGGAGTTGCCGGGTGAAAGCGTTGAACCGGACTGAACGAACATGTCGCCGTTGTACTGTCCTTTGAAGTCCAGTTCGCCAGTGGAGACGGTAAACTGACCAGCGCTGAACTGGGTTCCGTCCGCTTTGATCTTGAGTTTGCCAGCGCCGGTTTTAGCAACGTTTCCGCTGCCAGAGACGGTTGTATTGCTGGTTGTGAAGTCCAACGATTTTTCGCCGGAAGCAACGTTGTATTCCAAAGTGGCGTTCTGAGCAATTTCAGTTGAGCTGTTCGCCTTGACTGCGGCGTCGGTAAGCTGCAAAGTTCCTTCGGAGACGGTTGTCGGCGTTGTATACGTATTGTCGCCGGAAAGGGTCAGCGTCCCTGCGCCCTGTTTAATCATAGAAGTTTTATTTGCGTCGGGATCGATAATCTGTGACGAAATCTTCAATTGAGCGTCTTGAGCAACCGTTATCTTCCCGCCCGCTTCGCCCGGCGTGTTGGGGTACATGCGCAGCGAAATTCTGTTGGCGTTGATCTCGTTGTCTGTTCCGCCTGTAACGTTGATAGCGTTATCGAAAACGTAATTGCCAAACACATTGCTGCCAGCGCCGTTTTCAGACGAAATCACGCCGTTGTTCATATTGACAGCCGCGCCAACTGTAACGTGAGCGTTTGTCGCGTCGTTATGCAGTTTGCCGCCGTTGGTCAAGTTGATTGTTCCAACGGTTTCGTCGGCGTAGCCGAAGATGTCTCCATGACCCGTCAGGACGGAAGTCGCGCCGTCAACGGTAATCGCGCTTCCCACTGCCAGGGTTCCCTTCTTGCCAACTTTCGTTAACCGAAGCGTTCCTTCGTTGACAAACGTTCCAGTTGTAAACGTACTGTCGCCGGAAAGAACCAGTTCGCCAGCGCCGAGTTTAATCAACGGGACAACTTTCGCGCTGTTATGAGCCATAATTTGAGAGGAAATCGTCAGTTTAGCCCCTTCCGCGACGGTAATCTTTCCACCGACTTCTTCTGCTGACGTGCCAGTGTATTGACGCAGGGTAATTCTGTTAGCTGAAATTGCGTTATCCGTCCCGCCGGTAACGTTGATAGCGTTATCGAAGACGAAATTGCCAAATTCACCGCCGCCTTGAGCGGTTGGGTCGGCAGTAATAACGCCGTTGTTCATATTGATAGCCGCTCCAACGGTAACGTGAGCGTTTGTAGAGTCGTTATAAAACGTTCCGCCGTTTTGAAGATTGACCGTTCCAACGGAGGAGCTGGAATATCCTAAAATATCGCCGTGCCCAGCCAGAACGGACGTTGCGCCGTCAACGGTAACTGTACTGCCTGTTGCCAGCGTTCCTTTTTGTCCTGTTTTGGTTAATTGCAGCGTTCCGCCATTGACAAACGTTCCTGTTGTATAATAGCAGTCTCCGGAAAGAACGAGCGTTCCAGCGCCCTGTTTAACCAGAGGTACAAAATACCCGTCCGGATCGTCAATTCGAGATGAAATAGTCAATTTGGCGCCGTCGGCAACGGTAATTTTTCCGCCCGCTTCGCCAGGCGTGCCGGTATAGTAACGGAGAGTAATTCTGTTTGCTGTAATCGCGTTGTCCGTTCCGCCCAAGACGTTGATAGCGTTATCGAAAACGTAATTGCCAAACACATTGCTGCCATTGCCGTTTTCTGACGAAATAACGCCGTTGTTCATATTGATAGCCGCTCCAACGGTGATATGAGCGTTTGTCGCGTCGTTATGCAGCGTTCCGCCGTTGGTTAAATTGATTGTACCAAGGGTTTCGTCGCCATAACCAAAAATGTCTCCATGCCCTGTTACAACAGACGAAGCTCCGTCAACGGTAAGTACGCTTCCTGTTGCCAACGTTCCCTTTTTCCCGACTTTTGTCAGATTGAGCGTTCCTGCGGAAACCTTCGTTTCGCCGGTATACGTATTGTCGCCGGAAAGGGTCAGAGCGCCCGCG
>JAZUMX010000925.1:0-1707 GCA_045603865.1 Thermoguttaceae bacterium | reverse complement strand
ATAAAGGACTTTGCTTTTATGCCATCTTCGTCCAACTCTCCGCCGTTTTGATAGCCGATCGCTATAAATACTTTGCCGTTTTCAATCGTGCATGTGAAAGGAACGGGCGTAAATATACCAAGGTTTAGATTCGAATTGCCTAAAAAACTGCCTAGCTGACTTGGCATTTGGAAGCTCATACTTGAGCCCCAGTTGAATTGACCGTTTCTTAAACTTTCTACAATATCAGACGCTGCTTTTAACTGCAATTTTTTTCTCGAAGTCAAGCTGTTTGCATTGGTCGCTACGATATAAATCTCTCTTGACATATCGAAATGATCGCTCCATGTGACGTTCGCGGTGCCGTTGTTGATCGTCAGGGAATTGCTGCCCTGCACAAGCTTGACCGAGCCCTCGCTGCTCTCGCCCCATTCGATCTCTGTCGTGACCGTGAATGTGCCGGAGTTGAGGAGCGGCATTTCGTAGGACTCGTTCATGATGTCCGTGTCATCCATCCAGAGACCGCTGATAACGGGATATTCGGACTCTTTTTGCAGATAGAACGTGCTCGTTTTCGCCAAAGCGGCTTCGGAATATGTACGGCTGACATAGCCGTCCTTGGAAACGGTGATGCTTCCGCTTCCGTCAGGCACGGTCACAGAACCGGTAAAACCGGTCTTCCAGCTTGTTTCGCCCCTCGTGACGGTCGCATTCGGAGACGAGACATAATTCGTCACATCATTTTTTGCACCCGATAGGTTTGCGTAAACAGTGTATGATTTTCCAACGGGCAGATTTTTAACGTTGTTGTTATCCCAAGAAGCGTTATTAGGAAAACCGCGAAGCGTTTTGAATGAATAGCCGTATTTTTCCGCATAGGTTTGTGCTGTAGAATTGGCGTAACCATAAATTACACACTCAGTCGGATAACCCAGCGTATTCCTATAATTGTAAATGTAGCAGTTCGGATTTAAGATCGAAACGCTCGTCAGGCTGGTGCAGGATTCGAACGCACCTCCGCCGATGCTCGTGACGCTGTTGGGGATCGTCACGCTCGTCAGGCTGTCGCAGCCAAAGAACGCATAATTGCCGATGGATGTGACGCTGTCGGGAATGGTTATGTCCGTTGCAAGAGCTCCGTTGATATACAGCTTATTTGCGTAACGAAGCGGATTGGAGTAACTGCTGTAAAAATCGATACTGCACCATACGGCTAAGTCGCTGATATATACGCTCGTCAGGCTGCTGCAGTAATGGAACGCGTCCTCGCCGATGTTCTTGACGGAGTCAGGGATCGTCACGCTCGTCAGGCCGACGCAGTAAGCGAACGCCCACGTGCCGATGGTCGTGACGGAGTCGGGAATCGTCACGCTCGTCAGGTTGGAGCAGGAAGAGAACGCAGAATCGCCGATGGTCGTGACGGAGTCGGGAATCGTCACGCTCGTCAGACTGTTGCACCAATAGAACGCAGAATTGCCGATGCTCGTGACGGAGTCCGGGATCGTATAGTCTCCGGAATAAGCACCGGGGCATTGGATCAGAGTCGTTTTATCTTTATTGAACAATACACCATATGTATCCGAGTTGTAATTCGGATTCTCCTCATCGACCCAAATACCCGTCAGGCTGTCGCAGCAATAGAACGCATGATCGCCGATGGTCGTGACGGAGTCGGGAATCGTTACGCTCGTCAGGCTGGCGCAGTTATAGAACGCAGAATTGCCGATG
>JAZUMX010000924.1:0-3975 GCA_045603865.1 Thermoguttaceae bacterium | reverse complement strand
TTTTCCGCCTTGACGGGCTTTTCCTTCTTCGCCGGTTTTTTAGCCTTTGGCTTGGGCTGTTCGTCTTCGTCGTCGAACATGGAGAACGCATCGGCGGGAATGTCGAAATCGTCGTCTTTCGGAGCCGGTTCTTCTACAGGCTTTTCCGCCTTGACGGGCTTTTCCTTCTTCGCCGGTTTTTTAGCCTTTGGCTTGGGCTGTTCGTCTTCGTCGTCGAACATGGAAAACGCATCGGCGGGAATGTCGAAATCGCCGTCGAGGTTTTTCGGTTCAGGCGCGACCGGCTTTTCTTCAACCGGCGCAGACTTCGCTTTCTTGGCGTTCTTTTTCTTTGCGGCTTTCTGGTTGACGCGGTCGATTTCGCTGTCCGGAATTAACTCGTCCAGCAAAGACGTTGAAGACGACGTTGTATTGGAAGTCGTTTCCGATTCTGGCTGATCGATGACAACGGGAGCCACTTCAATTTGATGAACCGGGAAATAGATCGGCGTTTCTGTGGCGGCGGAATGAATTACAGAGTCGTCCATGACGCCGGCGGCAAACGATTCCGAAATCTGATCTTCCGGAATGGACGCTTTTGCTTCAACTGTCCATTCCGCATCCTCTGCCGGCGCTGACTTGGACTTTTTGGCTTTGCGGGGCTTGCGAGCCTTTTCCGGCTTTTCCTCTTTGACTTCATCCGCCGGTTCGGGTTGAGCTTCTGCTTTTACAGCTTCTTTAGAACTCTGCTTTTTGGTTTTCTTTGTTTTCGGCTTGGGCTGTTCGTCTTCGTCGTCGAACATGGAAAACGCGTTGGCGGGAATCTCGAAATCGCCGTCCAGATTCTTCTCGACGGGATCGTTTCCCTTGATTTCGACTGCGTTCCATTTGTATTCCGATTCTTTGGCTGGCGGATCTTCCGTTTCGTCCAGAAGAAGCTCGTCGTTCGGATCTTCCTTAGTGGCGTCGGTTTCGGTTACCGCGGTTGATTCGGTAGCTGCGGTTTCTTCGTCGTCAAAGAGCGAAAACGCATCGCGCGGAATTTCGAAGTCGTCTGGTTGAGAGGTTGAAGGTTTTTCAGCAGAAGGATTAGCGTTTTCTTCTACGGGGACAGTTTGATTGTTTTCTTCCTGATTTTGGACGGGATTCATCGCTTGCTGCAGCGACGCCCAATGTCCGGATTTTCGTGGGGACATAAATATATTGGTTCTTAAATGGTTTTATGCCGCATTACGCAAATGGCGTTTTTCGCGCGGCTGATCTAAAATATATTGCAACAGAAATATTTTTGAGTCTCCTATTTGGCTGAGACATTTTCTCTTTGTATAAAAATATTTCTGAACTCCGTCTTGTCAAAATAGTTTTCTATATTATAATCAATTTTTTAATTTTTGACTAGGGAGATTCCCCCCATGAAACCCAAAAAGGCGCCACAAAATTCAAAAAAACAGAAATTTTCCAGATTAACCGCCCTCGTAACTGGCTCCAACTCCGGCATCGGACTGGCGATTGCTCGAGAATTTTTGACAGCCGGTTGTGATGTAATTCTGACTGGACGCTCTCCGTTTGACGCGGATTCCGTCTTGACCGGCGAGTTGAAAGACCTCGACAACAGTCGATTCACGCACGTTCAGGCGGACGTCAGCGACGAAAACGATCGACGTCGGCTGGCGGATTACGCCTGGAATTGGCGTGGACGGCTTGACGTCCTTGTCAACTGCGCTGGCGCGGATATTTTGACTGGTAAGACGAAAAAGCTCTCGTTTGAAGAAAAGCTGCGTCTGCTTTGGTCGGTAGACGTTCAGGGAACCGTCGGCTTGTGCCGGGATTTGGGCGACAGAATGAAGGCGCAGGGGTCGGGCAGTATAATCAATATCGGCTGGGACGGCGCGCGGCGCGGTTTGGCGGGAGACAGCTCTGAACTCTTCGCGCTGGCGAAAGGCGCAGTCGAATCGTTTTCCCTCTCGTTGGCGCAGTCGCTTGCTCCGGAAGTGCGGGTTAACGTTATCGCTCCCGGCTGGATTCAGACCAAATGGGGAACCGGCGCACCGGCGGCATGGCAAGAAAAAATTCGGCGGCAAACGCTGTCTTCCCGATGGGGAATCCCCGAGGAAATAGCGTCTGTCGCCGCATTTTTGGCGTCGCCCGCCGCAGGTTACGTCAACGGACAAATAATTGACGTCAACGGCGGGTTTGCTGTCAGATAATTATTCTTCCATAGAGGAATTCTCTCTGCCGTTTCGGGTGGATTTCTGACGGAAAACATGCTCATCAATACTGTCGCTGACAAATTGAACGTTGCCATCAGCGGACAAGATATTGCACCCGGTTGAATGGAACGAACCAAACGGCAGCGTATTGTAAAGCGTGTTGGATTCAGGAATTTCATTCAACGATTTGTCGCGAACAACTTTGCACTGGAACATGCGTCCTTGTGTATCCGCTCCAACAAACCAGGCGCGCATATAGTACGGATACGTTTGAGCGTTGTCTTTAAGCCCCTGCCCATTTTTAGAGCGGACGTCGTTGACTTTATGCGTTGGAGCTTCGCCCATCATGTAGGTATTGCTTGTACCGTCCGTGATCTGACCGAGCTTGATCTGCTTGCCCCATGTAAAAACGCCGTTGTCTGGAATGCTGCCATGGGTTGTATTTTGATAAATACAGGCGCTTTCCTGCGTTACTTCATAAGTGTTGATGTCGCCAGAAGGCTTGCTGTTAACAATTTGAGACGTCCAGTAAACGCCAGCAAAGCCCTGATAGCTGGACAGAGGTCCATATTGACCTTCTTCTGAAGGCTCGGTGTTGTTGGGATCTTCGCCAAATGACGGACAGACAAAAGCTGGAACTTTCGTTCGGCAAAGGGTGTAAATGCCCGTTACCTTTTTATCGGTTGAAGTTTCCGGGTTGTTATTTCTTTTGGCGTACCCCTGTTTGAGGTAATAATAGCCGCTGTAGTTGAGGTCAACGGAATCGTAAACGGTGTTCATTTCCATGTACGGCGTCAGATAGAAAATCTGGCTGAATCCTTCCAGACCGGGTTTTGACGGTTTGGATCCGCCATAGCCGTTAGCGGCGGCGTCTGTAGCGCCTGTGCCGCGATAAATTTTATTGTCGGTACCGGCAGGAAGCTTTTCTTTGTTGCTCGAGGCGTAGTTGTGAACAGCCGTTCCCAACTGCTTGAGTTTGTTGGTGCACTCCATACGACGCGCCGATCCACGGGCTGCCTGAACGGCTGGAAGGAGAAGTCCTACCAAGATGGCAATAATGGCGATAACGACCAAAAGTTCTACCAGCGTAAAGCCGCGGCGAGAGCTTCTTGAATTAAGATTTTGCATGACTGTATCCTTTGACTATTAAAAAGGAACGACGCGCTGTGAATATCTGTGAAGTATGACAAACAGTATAACGTCATTCTAAACTATTACCCTATATGAAATATTATAACATAAATTTGATTCTGGTTAAGAGCTTATCAACCTCTGTTTAAAAGAAAATAATAAAAAAACCAAAAAAATTTTTTGATGTGAAGATAGGTAAGATGAGACGTTGCCAGGAATATCGTATAATCTCGATGAACGTTTCTGGATAATAAAAAAGTCCCAGGATTGACTTCGGTAAGTAATTGAGGCAAGCCCGTATTTCAAGGGAGGCGGCCTGGAGCTCCAACGTCAAATTGTCAGGCTTCCTTTCTGCTAAGAGGGGTGTAACCGACCGGCTTTTGTTGGGTCTTTAAGGACAGGCGCCAATACGAGCTAATTAACGGCTCGCCGATTGACAAACCAAAGTCATTCCTTAGGACTAATTGTATTCTAATCTAAATCCCCAACGTTTACAAGACGTATCCTCGGGGATTTGGCGAAAAAAGTCGAAAATTCTTTTAAATCAGGTTTTCTTGAGTTCTAAAAATTAGGATTGTGAGGGTTATGTGGACGTTCCGGTCGATCGCTTGTGTTTCGGAGTTTCTGTAATGAAGTCAAGTAGGTGAATAAGAAA
>JAZUMX010000923.1:0-9214 GCA_045603865.1 Thermoguttaceae bacterium | reverse complement strand
ACTTAAAATAAGGTAAGAACGTCGTTAACCTATCGGCGAAAATCAGTCTAATCCGTAAAATCCGTGTGCGGACTGCGCTACGAAAATGTAAGCGACCAACGGGAGCGATTATTGGCAGGCGCGCGGCAGCGCGGATTGGCTCCCCCGCCTACGGGGGCGCCGCCTCAGCCTGGTACGGCGATCTGTTCCAGAATGGATTCGATGATTCGTTCGGCAATCTGGCGGCGGTTTTCCTGAAGATGTCCTTTGGGAATGATTCTGTGCGCCAGAACCGGGACTGCTAACGTTCGGACGTCGTCCGGAATGCAGTAGGTTCGCCCGTCGCAGAACGCCCAGGACTGAGCGGCGCGGTACAGAGCCAGCGCGCCTCGAGGCGAAACGCCCAGACGCAGCGTTTCCAGTTCTCGAGTGGCGGAAACGATATCTAAAATGTAATTTTGCAGCGAGTCGTCTACTGTAACGTTACAGACTTCGTTCTGCATCGCGACAACGTCAGACGCCGTCAAAACCGGGGTTAAAGATTCCACCCGATTGGCAATCTGATGCGTTTTGAGAATGTCCAGTTCCATTTCCCGATTGGGATAGCCCAGAGAAATCCGCATTAAAAAGCGGTCAAGCTGGCTTTCCGGGAGCGGATAAGCGCCCTCGAATTCCTGCGGGTTTTGCGTCGCGATGACCATAAACGGTCGTTCGAGCGGATACGTTTTTCGGTTCGACGTAACCTGGTTCTCTTCCATCGCCTCCAGAGCCGCCGACTGCGTTCGCGGGGTCGTTCGGTTGATCTCGTCCGCCAGAACGATATTGGCGAAAATCGGACCGGGCTGAAACGCGAACTCGCCGGTTGCGGTATTATAGACTTCCGCCCCGGTTATGTCGGACGGCAACAAGTCCGGCGTGAACTGAATTCGTTTGAACTCGCCGTCAATCGACCGCGCCAGCGCCCGCCCGAGAAGCGTCTTGCCAACGCCCGGCACGTCCTCGATAAGCAAATGCTCGTCCGCCAAAAGCGTTACAACCGCCAGACGAATCTTGTCCGCCTTGCCCAGCAGCGCTTTGCCGATATTGGATTCCAAAAGGGTTATTTGATTGTTCATAACTTATATTATAGTCATAAATCAGACGCCTGACAAGAGGGATGGAAAAAAGATTTGCACCTCATAAACTTCTCAATTATTGGATTCTGCAATAACGCAAATGCGGAAACCGGACAGATGCCTTCTGGCGTCGATAGTGTCGAAATCTCGCGATGAATAAAAGTTCGATTTTTCCGGGTTGTAAAGATAGTTGAAACCGCGAAGAACTTTAAGGTTGGTCAGTTCGGGGTGTTTGTCAATTTTAGATGCGGCTGGTCCGGTCGGGTCGGTTTGAGGCGTTGAATCGGTAATCGGGACGTACCAGTCTGCAACCCATTCCTCGACGTTGCCCGGCATTTCGTACAGTCCCCACGCGTTGGACGAAAAACTTCGCGCATTGGCAGGTTTACTCATTCTGGATAAAGAGGAATTCGCCTCAGCGGCAGTCCGTTCCGACGATTCTTCCGTATTGGCGCGACATGCGTATTCCCATTGAGCTTCTGTCGGCAAACGGACGGCGGCGTGCAGTTTTTCCGACAACGTCTGACAGAACTCCTGAGCGTCATTCCAGCTGACCATTCTGACCGGCGCGCTGTCAGGTTCATTGAGCGATTGAATCGCTGCGTTTGCCGTACTGTTGGGTATAACGGAAAACCACATCTTTTGAGTAACTTCGCAGTCCAACATCCAAAACCCTTTTGTGAGCGTTACTGAATGCGGAACGTCACAATCCGATCCCTCAATATAAACGCGGGAATTGCTGCATAACATCGAGAGTATTCTGTTTTTAAGCTCTTCTTCGTTCTTCTTTATTTCATCAGGAGTTCTCGATTCATATAACAGATTTTTTGATTCTTCGTCCAATTCATTTATATCAGAAAGGCTCAACAGATTGTTATCTCTGACAACGTCCAGAAGCCGTTCAAACGTCATCTTTTTCGAAATGGGAATGCCTCGATTCCCCATGACGAACTCTCCCGGCGGACACCATCGAAAGACGTATTCCACGCCGTCGACAACACGAACGAGTTTCTCGCCAGCCTCTTTGCCAGGAGGAAAGGAATCTGTTACATCTTGAATTGATTCCGCGGCGTTCGGATTCGACGGCATATTCTGAACGACGGCGCTTTGGGAATTGCGATAACCGTTCAATCCCCACAGACTGGCAATTCCTAACAGAACAACCCCGGCAAGAGCCGCAAAAACGGGCGTCTTTTTAGACGGCGCTTTTAAGGCGTCAATCACGTCGGACATCGAAGCGTAACGATCGTCAATCGACTTTGCCGTCATGCGGTTTAGAACCTGCTGGATTCGAGCGGGAACGTCCTTTCTGAAATCGGACAGCGGCGGCAGCGCTTGCTCTCGCTGCGCTTCCATCTTCTTTTCTGGCGTTGAATACTCTTCCCCGCCAAAGGGAACCCGACCTGTCAAAATAAAGAACAGCGTACAGCCGAGCGAATAAATGTCAGATCGGGGGGAAGGAACAGAATCCGGAAAACATTGTTCCGGCGACATGAAATCCGGCGTTCCAACGATGTGGGAATCGGTTCCCGGGGCTGTTGCAATCGCTAACCCCAAATCCAGAACCTTGACGGTTTTATCAGGCGTTATCCAGAGGTTTCCCGGTTTGACGTCCCGATGAACAAAGCCGTTTTCGTGAGCGAACTGCAAGCCCCGCGCCGCCTGAACGACAATGTCAACGGCTTCCTGTACAGACAAAGGAGAATTTAGTTCCAGCCGCTTGCGAACGAATTGATGAACCGTCCAGCCTTTGAGAAATTCCATGACCATGTACGGACGTCCTTCGAATTCCCCGGCGTTAAAAACTGTTACAACGTTGGGGTGAAGCAGTTTGGCGGTGGACTCGATTTCTTTCCGGAAACGTTTGATCGCTTCCGGACTGGCAGACAGCTTTGATCGAACGAACTTGAGCGCTTCCGCTCTTTTCAGAACCAGATTCTCAGCGCGATAGACGTCTCCCATTCCGCCGCGGCCGACAAGTTCCTCCAACCGATACTGACCAATTGTCAGAGGGAGGTCAAACGTGATGTTATTATCCAGCTTGTCCCGCATTTTCGTCAAAAAGCTGGACAATTCAGAACTAAACGTCATGGAATTAACGTCGCTCATCAATCCTGGTCGTCTTTTAGTCTGTTGAGAATTTCTTTTATGTCTTCCAACTCGCCAAAGTTTGCTTTCAGATAGCTGTTGATTCGCTGACGAATCTTTCGGACGTTGGCAGGCTTAAGATCCATCAATTCTCCAACCTGCGTGGAGTTCTTCTTCTCATAGACAAGCTGATAATAAATGGAAATGTCACGTTGGGAAAACTGGGTTCCCAAGACCTGCATCAATCCTTTGGCAAAAAGATCGTCTTCGTCCAAAGCGTGAGGGCTTGTCGATTGCGGACGGTCTTTTTTATTGTCCTCCTCTTCCTGTTTAAGAATGGTCTGCAAAACAGACGAATGCGGAGATTCAATAACCGAAGAATCCGGCTCGTACACCCCATGGGCGCCGCTTTGTTCCTGGTATTTGCGCTGACGGTCATGGACAGTGTTTTCAACCACTTTCTTCAACCAGCTGCGAAAAGAGCCAACATGCGGCTGTTTGTGAAAATTGTCGATGGACTCCATGACAATAATGCCGATGTCGTAGAGCATATCCTGTCGCTCTTCTCGAGGAATGCCGGCGTTTTTAAGCCAGAAAAGAATCAGCCGTCCGTAGAGCATGGAAAAACGTTCCCACGCTTCGGTTTTTTTGTTGCGTAAATCGTCCAAAAACGACGACGGCGTTGGCTGACTGAGGTCAATGTTGTCGTTAGGGTTGATTGGGTCGTTTGTCATATTGAAATTGTTTTGTTAATACTTCATTTTACAAGAGTAACTTTTGGAAATCCTTTGGATTTAACCACGCGAGGGCGTTCCGGCGGTCCAAAAATCAAATACGCTTCGACGCCATCGCCGGGAAGATACCGCAGCCCGTCTTCGCCCATGACGCATAACGCCGTCGCCCAAATGTCGGCTTCCATGCATTCGTATGCGATTACTGTAACAGAAGCTGGCGATGTGTCGTTGTAGACGGGTTTTCCAGTGCGGGGATCGATTATATGACTGTAATGGACGCCGTCTATATCGAAACCGCGATAGTACGATCCGCTTGTACATACGGCTTTGGTAGTGTAAATCTCCTCCTTAATGTCTTTCCATCGTTCAACGGTTTGAAGGCGAAACTTCCCCCAAACTTTGGACGAGTCGAACGGGTTGACAATGGAAAACGTCCAGAAGTTTCCCTGTTCAGATTTGCCGTAAACGGCAACGTCGCCGCCAATGTCAACCATCGCCCCTTCCGGGTTGGCTTTAATTATCATTCTCAAAGCGTTATCGATGCAGTATCCTTTGGAAATCCCGCCCAAGTCGATGGTGTCGCGTTGTTTTCTGGCTTCTCGAATCTGACTTTCCGTTGGAACTTCTCCGGTTTTCGCGGCGTTTTTCCAAAGTTCAATTACAGGACGAAGGTTGACGTCAAACGCGCCGTGGGTGGCCTTGTTCGCTGTTTTGGCGACGCGAAGAACATACGACAATTCCTCGGACGGCTTGTCTACCTCGCAGCGATTGAGTCGGGAAATCTCGGAATCGTCAATCCAGTTGCTAAACGTCGCCGTTTCCCAAATGCGAAGCTGGTCTTCAACCTCGCGCAAAGTTTTATGAGCGACGTTTTGTATTGCCGATTTTGAATCCGTCGCTTTGAAAACCATTCCCAGCCGACATTCCGTGCCCATGATTCCTTCCGGTTTGGACTGAACTGTAACAACCGGGTCTGGCGTTTTCGGTTTGAGAAATCCCGCTACTATGGTTAGGAATACAACAATAATAAAAAAAACAGCGAAAAGAAGACTTGTTAAGGAAGAAGTCTCTTCCTGAATAGCCTGCTTTTCGTTGCTTTCTGCGTTGTTCATTTATGTTACAAGGATTTAGTCGCCCAGATTGAGAGCTTTGAGTTCAGCGTCCGCTTCCTCTTGATCTCTTTTTTGCTGCGCTTCTGAAACGCCGTTAATTTCGCTATACTCGTCATCGTTTTCTGGATTGTAGTCTTCCTCCGGAGCGGATTCCGAAACAACGGGAGATCCTAAGTTGTCATCCAGCGCGCCGTCTTCTGCTGCGTCCGCTTTCGGCGCTGCGCCAGCGCCGCCAACGTTTTCAGTCTTGATGCTGAAAACGACGCTTTGAGCCGGATTGCCTGGAACTGGCAAAGTCAGGAACAGTTCTTTTGCGCCTGGAACGTAACGTTTGAAAACCAAAACGTCTTGAATTGGCGGATCGTCCGAATACATCGTATGGGTTTCCCGTTTAACGCTTGTTGGAACTTCGCCGGGTTTAAGAGCGATTCCGTAAACGTTTTCGGTATCGCGTAAAAGAACGCTGTTCTTTTTACCGCTTGCAATCTGAACAGACCACGGCGTAAAAGTAACAGTTTTTTTATCGTTGATATTTTTAACTGAAAGGGTAATAATTGTTGACCTGTCGGGAGAGTCAGTCTCAGAACCGTCTTTTTCGGTAATGGGTTCAATGCCCTGTCTGATGGAAACGACTTTAATTTCAACGTCGCCAACTTTGGCGCTTCCAGTAGCGCTGTCGATTGCGTCCTTGGGAACTTCAAACGCTTCTATTGGCTGATTGCTATCTTCGGCAGGATTAGCCTCGGCGTTTTCGTCGGCTGCAGCATTTTCACCTGCAGCGGCGTTTTCGTCTTTTGCGGCGTTATCAGCGTTGGCGTTTTCTCCTTCTGCTGGAGCGGCTTTATCTTCGGCAGTTTGAGCAACCTCAGTTTTATCGGCAGGGGGAACGTTACTGCTGTTGCCCTTTTTCAATGCAAAAATCAGCACAACAACCAGAATCAAAACAAGAACCGATCCGCCTGCGATACCGGCAATAAGAATGGTTTTGTTGTCCATTGAGGAAGCGCCTTTCTTTTTGCCTTTCTTGCCCTTTTTGGGAGAAGACGGAGAAGGCGCGGAATTGCTGGTAAACTCTAAACCATCGCCAAAACTCATCGAACTGGACGTTGAAGACGCTGCTTTTTGGGCAACGGGAATTGCTGCGGCGCGCGGCGGCGCAAGCGGAACTTTAACGTTCGGCGTTTGAGTAAATGCCGGATTGGGAGCTGGCGCAATCGGCGGAACCGGATGTGAAATGCCAACATTAGTGTCGCCAGATTGAACGTTGATAGGCGCCGGCGCCGAGGGGTCGTTGGATGCGGCATCGTTAAAAAGTCCTTTAGCGTGAGACGCCAAAGTCCATTTGCCGTCCGCGCCGCGACGGATATAATCTGTAGGGCGAATTTTATTTTGAGCTGCAAGTTGTTTCAGCTTGTTGGAGTCCATCGGACCGTATTCTTTATCGCCGTGTTTTAAATACCAATCAGCCATAGTAATTTTGGATGGGTAAGTATTACATTTTGGGGGAGAATCGTTTTTGTCTCCCAACAATTATCTACTATATATAATACTCTATTTTCAGAAAAAGTCCAGAGTTTTTCTGATTATTTAGTCGTTTTTCTCAAAATTTAGCTCTCTCCCTATAAATATTGTATATTTTTGGTATAATCGGCGGCGCTGTTAAAATGCTCATTGAACACTTAAATTCACATTAGTTCAATACAATAAACCCTTAACAACCTCACGTTTTACAACATGCCGATTCTGCAAGCCGTTTTATTTGATATGGACGGGTTGATGTTCAACTCGGAAGATATTTATTACGCCTCGTCTGAGGAAATCGCGAGACGTCGGGGAAAAATCTATACTCCAGAAATTGATAAAATGATTATGGGGACTTCAACAGAGTTTGCCATGAAAACGATTATCCGTGAGTTGGGCTTGACCGATAACTGGCAGGCGCTGGGCGATGAAACGCAAGTCGTCTTTCGCGAACTTCTGCCGAAGATGCTCAAGCCGATGCCGGGGCTGATGGAATTGCTTGATTTTCTGGACGAAAACAACATTCCCCACGCCATTGCGACCAGTACCAACAGAGAGCTTATGGAATACACTCTGTCGATTTACAATCTGGAACCCAGGTTTGCGAAAACCATTACGGGGTCTGACATTACGCACTGCAAACCAAACCCGGAAATTTACCTTAAAGCAGCAGCCGCGCTGGGTGTTGCCCCGGAAAACTGCATGGTTTTGGAAGACAGCTCTAACGGCTGCCGAGCGGGGAAAAATGCTGGGGCGTATGTCGTCGCCGTGCCGGCAGAACATAGCCAAGGTCAGGATATCAGCTTCGTCGATTTCGTCGCCAATACGCTTGCCGATCCCGGCATCCGTCAGCGGCTTTTAGCTCGTTAAGCGCCCGGTTTGGTTTATTCTTCAAATACAGATCCGTCCCGGAACTTAGCCCAGTCGGATTCAAACCAGGTTTCTTTTTGAGGAATCTGACGGCGGGGAATCCAGGCGTTTTCCACCTGTTGGGAAACCGGATTCCATTTGGTTTGCAGGACTTTTTCTCTGAAAGAGACGTCCTCGGGAACCTTTTCGACGTTGTCTGCAGAGCTTTCCGGGGCGAGAATCAAAGCGGAGCCTCGCGACCCGACGCCGGACTCCAAAGCAAAGAGAATCGATTCCAGATAAACCCAGTGAGCGAAACACAGCTGGACGTTGGACGCCGCGTCGGCTGCATCGTGAGGAACGCTCGGATTAAACCGACAGCCTTGGTTTAGAATCCGTTCGTACTGTATCTTCGCCTGTTCGACAGCCAAAAGAAGCTCTTCCTTTTTGCGAATCGCCGCCCCGAAAGCGGACATCCGAGACTGGAACTCGCCGCGTTCTTCCTGCCACGTTTTAGGCGCGGACGCAGACTTTTCAAACCATTTCGTCCAGAAATCTTCTATGTTGGAATAGTCTTGAACGCCCGGCGCTGACGGCGTTGTCTCAAGACGTCGTTTGATCTTTTGCGCCGCTCGCAGAGAGCCGACTTGACCCGCGTTGAGGGCGGAACCGCCGGGACGTTTTACGCCGTGCGTACCCGCGACCTCGCCAGCGGCAAACAGACGTTCAATCGAGGATTCGTACCACGTATTGACAGCCAATCCGCCGTTGTTGTGCTGAGCGCAGAGGGCAATTTCCAGCGGCTGGACAGCCAGATCGACGCCAAAATCCCGATACAGGTTATACGCGCCGGGATTCATCTTTTGCAGACGTTCTAACGGCGTCGCCTGCGTTGCGCCGGACTTTTCCAGATACTCTCGCGCCTCGCTGTCGAGCAGGTCAAATGAGAAGCCTTCCGCATTGGAGCGGAAATCCAGAAAGACCTTTTTTCCCTTCTCAACCGTTTCTCGGTAGACGTATAAATCTATCATGGACGAGCCGTCCGGGACTTTGCCGCTGTCGAAAGGCCACTGGTATCCCTTGCGGAAAATATCGGAAAACATCCGAGTTTTGTCACAGTAGTAATCCGGCAGGAATTCGCGCAGCGGTTCGACCGGATTTCCCTGAGAATCGACAGCCGCGGAGACAAATCGGGGAACGACCTGCATGTACGTCCCGGAGACGTTCCAGCGCGGGCTGACAGACGCCAATCCGAACTGGGATTCCGGCAGTCCTTCCGCCGCCGCGCCCGCTCGCAGAGCCAGCCCAATCGCCCCGGTTTGCTGAACCGGATAAACGCTTGTCTTGTACAGCCCCGCCGGGCCGCCAACGGCAAAGACCAAGTACTGATACTCAAACGCCGCCAGTTCCCCTTTCGCGTTGACCGCCAAAACCGCCCCGCCGGACGACGTCGGCTGAATTTCAATCGCCGTCCAGGATTCCTCGACGCGAATGTTCAGCTTGGGAATTTGAGCGATCAGCGCTCGGCACATCTCTCTGGACGTGTACGGTCCGACGGACGTCGCGCGGCGAAACGGGTCGTGGTCTGTCTTGTATCCGATGTAACGCCCGTAGGAATCAAACGGAAACGGCACGCCCAGCGTTACGAGGTTCATAAACCCGCGAACCGACCCGGCGGACTCCACCAGCGCCAGGTCGCCGTGCATCGACCCGCCCGCGAAATACGATTGCGCCATCAACTCCGGCGAGTCTGACTCGTCGCACAACGACAATTTGTAATACGTCTGCTTGTCAGACCCTGTATTGATTGACGTCC
>JAZUMX010000922.1:0-7511 GCA_045603865.1 Thermoguttaceae bacterium | reverse complement strand
CGCTCAGCTGCGAGTTATCGCAGACGATCCGAACATCTTCCTGGGCGTTAATACAGATGAATTCTGCGTTATCGACAGAGAACACGCCTCTGACCCGGATTACCAAACGTTGCGAGGAACCAACGGCAACTCCATTCACCTGAGCGACAAGGGCTTGAAGGAAGCTGGTCGACTCTGGGCGCTGACCGCGGGTGAAAGCATCGTCGGGCTTCGCAAGTACTGGCGCGCCGATTCCGATGAAGCGCTTGCCGTTTCCGACTGGGAAGTCAACGGCGGATATAAGTTGGGCATTAAGCTCGATTCCGGCGACAATCCTTCTGTCGAAGCCAACAACAACGTTCAGATGCTTGCAGACGGTACTGTCGAAGTTGGAGATGGTTATTCGCTGACACTGACCGGCGACGTTTCCGGTTCCGGCGAGATGACAAAAACCGGCAAAGGCGATCTGACCCTTTCCGGAGACCGTTCCGGGTTTACCGGCAAGACGACTGTTACAGAAGGTAAGCTGACGCTGACAGGAGAAGCCGTCAATGTAAACGGTCCAATGGAATTGACCGACGATACAACGATCGTTTATAACGTAGACGCTAACGAGGATCCAAAGCAGCTGACGTTCTCTAACGACGTAACGCTTTCCGGCGGAAACGTCCTCAAGACAGGCGATGGCAAACTCAAGATCAAAGCGGACGAAGGCAAGTTTGCCACGAATGACTTTACGGTCGAAGCTGGCGAATTGGACTTCAAAGGCGAACTCACTGGCGATCTGATTGTCAAGACTGGCACAACGCTTTCGCCGGGCAACTCTGTTGGCGATCTGACCGTCTACGGCAACGTTATCATTGAGACTGAAGCAACGGGTCTGTTTGAATTCAAAGCGTACACCCCGGATTCGGAATCTCAGGAATTCGACACGCTGACCATTGCGGACGACAACAACTCGTTAACGCTGGACACAGGTTCGATTATCCAGCTTTACTTCGAAAACGGCGATCAAAATCGTTGGGCAAAAGAAGGCTCGGAATATCAACTGGTGTATGGCAACGTCCTTGGCGACGCTGATACCGACTGGAACAGCTTCCTTGGCAACTATCAAACCCTGTTTGCCTTGGAAGGCAGACCGGAAGGTCTTTTCCTCATCGGCTTGGGCGCGCCTGAAAGCGCTGGCGTTCCGGAACCGTCGACTTGGGCTCTGATGATTCTCGGCGCAGCAGGACTGCTGTATTGGCGAAAACGAAAGTAAGTTTAGACGTCAGGAACGTGGAGTTTTTACTTCGCGTTCCTCGTCGATTAACAAACATCCGTAAAAGAACTTCGAAGATTTTCGAGGTTCTTTTTTTAGGTTTTGTATATATGCAATTTATTCTATATTAATAACAGCCATGTTGGACAATAATATCCATGTTCTCCCCATATAATCCTAACTCTTCTAACTATATGCAAAAAAATATATTAGTTTTTTAGACAAATGCTTGACGATTCAGAATTCATGGATTATAATATATATTAAGTATAATTATCATTATAGGCGAAATATGCCTATTGTCAATCAGGATACTACAATTCATACAAACTTCAAAAATACGAGTTTTAAAATGTTGACCAGACACATCGCGTTTTCCGGACAGAATCGGATTGGTAACAGAGTTTGGATTTTCGCAGCGTTTTTTGCAGCGGCGTTGGCGTTTGACCTGGCTATGCAGCAGACAGCCGCGGCTGACGAACCCATGACAACGTTCTTCAGCGATAACTACAACGTCTACGGCAACAAAAAGGGAACGGAGATCGGCGGTCCGTCTGCCAACGACACGCCAGAACGTTTCAGCGGCGGCGTACTCGGCGCGCTGGGCTATTCTTTCAGCGGCAAATCTACTGACATGCTTCAGGTCGGCAACGGCTATAATAATTCAGCCCTTTTTCAGGCTACCAATAAAAATTCCGGGTATACAAACAGCGTAACCTCTCCCAATTTCGATTTTGGAAACAATATGGGAGCGTTAAACGCGATTGATCTGGGCGGCAAGACGTATGAAATCAGTTTCAAAGTCAATCCTGTAACAGACGACGCAGCAACTTCCAGCAACTGGTCTGCTGTTACGTTTGGTCTTACAAGCGGCAAACAGCTGGCGGCTGTTAATACTGGCGACGGCGTTGGAATCTTATTCCGAAGAAACGGCGGAGTTCAGATCTTTGACGGTACAAACGGAAACTCAAATACCTCTTTTAGCAATGTTTTCTCTCCTTTATCAGGCGCCAACGACTGGGCAAACGTCAGAATCGTTTACACTGTTCCAGATTTTAACGGTACGTCTCAGGTTGACGTCAGCCTGTATGTCAATGACAATCTGGTTACGTCTTTCAAAACAGCCAAGGGATTTAACAGCAACTATATGGGATTTAACTCCTACTCCAACGGCGGCAGTTACTCCAGAAGTCTTTTTGACGACTTTACTCTCAAATCCAATACGAGCGTTAATTTTGAAGTTGACAGAATTGTTGACGCGTCCAGAACGTGGGCTATCAACGGCGTTGATAAAAAGGACGTCGTTTTCCTCAATCAGAAAGACGGTTCGGCTACAGCAGCGCACAGCGGAACGATTACCATGGGCGCAGACGCGCAGTTCAATATCGGTTCCGGATTAAATCTGGATCAATCCGGCGCTATTTCCGGCTCAAACGCTATTACCAAAATTGGAGAAGGTACGCTGACAATTTCCGGCGCCAACGACGACTTTACCGGCGCGACTACTGTCAATGCGGGAACGCTGCGATTTGCTGGAAACGGCTCGCTCAACAACAGTACAATCAGGCTCAACGGCGGAAACGTCGAGTTGGGATTCGATTCCAACAAAACGTTCAGTAAAGAAATTCAAGGTTCTGGAAATCTCGTTAAAACCGGAGACGGAACTGTTACACTCGGACTTAGCGCCTACTTCAACGGCGACACAATCGTCAAAGCCGGAACGTTGGTTTTGTCCAACGGCTTCACTCTGGGTTCAAATGATATTTATGTAACAACCGGCGGAACGCTTAAAGTTGGGAACAGCTTTATTTCCAACAACGTTATTCTCAATGGCGGCGCGTTAACCGTTGGCGACGCGTCAAATACTCAGGTTATTCAGGTTGGATCTGTTACTCTCAACGGCGGTACAATCAACATGGACTTTAACGACAGTTCTTCTTACGAGTATGACGTTGACGCAGACTGGCTTAAAGTCGGTTCAGCCAGTTTTGACTCCGGATATATCAACCTTTCTTTCAACAACAACGACGAAGCAACCTGGTGGAATTATATTAAAGAAGACGGCGGTTTTTATATCATCTCTGGAGGCATTGGCGATTTCAATAATATGAAAGTCCGCGTTGACGGGATGCTGTCGAGTTCCTGGGCGTTGGAAGCTGATTCCCAGTACGTCTATCTGACTGCTGTCGGCAGCGCGCCAAGCGGTTCAAGCGTCTGGTGGCTTCCCAATACCAGCGACCTTTCAGAACCCAATTGGACTATCGACGGAGAAAGCAAACAGGGCATCCGGTTCAACGCCGGCAGTTCGACTGCAACCTATTCCAATCCGGTTATCATGTCGGCAAACGGGACGGTTGACATTGCTTCCGGCTACAATCTGACCCTTGCTGGACAGGTATCCGGTTCCGGGAAGATTGAAAAAGTCGGAGAAGGAACGCTGACGCTCAACGCGACAAACGACCAGTTTACCGGCGCGACAACCGTTTCCGAAGGGACGCTGGCTCTGGACGCTCAAAACGCGATTTCCAATTCCTCGTCTGTGAAAAATAACGCCGCTATTACCATGGGCGCGGCGCAGTCGCTCAATAACCTGTCCGGGGGTGGAACAATCGATAACGGCGGAAACGATCTGACCGTCGTTAATAATACAGAAACGGAATACTCCGGTTCAATCAGCGGCGCAGGCTCATTTACCAAAAACGGATCCGAAAAGCTGACCCTGTCCGGAAACAATACGTATTCCGGCGGAACCAATATCGGCGGAGGCGTTTTGAGAATTACCTCTGCGGATTCTCTGGGAACGGGCAACTTCGCCTTTACGGGAACGTCGACTTTCCAGACTGACGTCGATTTAACGATTGCAGACAACGCGTCGATTCAGGCTGGCGCAACGGGAACAATCGATACAAACGGTCGTGCTGTTACAATGTCCGGCGTCGTTTCCGGCGAAGGCAATCTGACTAAAACCGGCGCTGGTACGCTGACGCTGTCAAACGTCAATACTTTTTCCGGCGATATTGTCGTCGCTCAGGGAACGCTCAAATCGACCCGCGCGTGGTCTAATCCCAACTCAACAATGGGCGTGATAAGCAAAGCCGGCGGACGAACTCTTACCGTCATGCCCGGCGCAGAATTGTATCTGGGAACGAACGACACGTTCGGCGGCTGCTCCGGGTACGCATACGGCGAAAATGACATCAAACTTATCGTCAACGGCGGTACGGTCAGAGGCGAAAACAACAACTCGCTCTACGGCGCAACGTTCCAAAACGGCGCGACGCTGTACGGCGTTTCCAATCAGGGCACCTGGCGGTCGTTCTGGCTCAAAGGTCCAACGTACATTTCTTTTGCCGGAGACGGTTCCACGCCAGAAGCGCCAGTTACTTTCAGCGGAAGCTCGACTGGCATTATCTTCGTTCCGGACAGCGCTGTTATTGACGTTCAAGACCTTACGCTCAACTCCAATCCAGACTTGATTGTCAACGTTGCGCTGGGCAACAAATCAACCGATGCTATTACTACCAACTCGCTGACTAAAACGGGTCCCGGTACGATGGAATTGAAAGTTGGAACAGGTTCGTTTACCGGAGACGTTAATATTAATGAAGGAAGAGTTATTGTTTCCGCAGCCGGGTCAGGCGGATCCGCCTTGGGAGCAGTAAAAAACGGGAGAACTATTTACGTCAACAAGGGAGCTGAACTTGTGCTTTCTCATCAAGATGTATTCACTCAGGCTCACAGTCTTAACCCGCTGCCAATCGTTGTTGATGGCGGAAAGATTTCCAATGGTCTGAGAACCGATGACCGTCTGTATAATTATCTTACAAACCTTACCCTCAAAGATGGAGCAAATGTATACGCAGCCGACGGAAACCCAACGTGGAAGGCTTATAAGTTTCATAACCTCAAAGTAGAACGCAACAGCGACGACTCTGCCGGTTTGCCAGTTACGATTTCTGCGGATATGAGCAAACCCAACGCCACGATTTCCTTTGGGGCTGACAGCAACTCGATTAAAGGCGGAACTTCGGTTTCGACAATCAATGTCGAAGATATTACCAGCGCCAACAAGCTGGGTAACGATAGCGTTTCCGATCTTGTTATTTCTGCCATAATTACAGATCCAACGTATCAAACCGACGGCGCGCTGAAACATTCAACGTCAATTATTAAGACCGGCGCCGGCACGATGGAACTTGCTGCGGTCAATACGTATACCGGTCCTACAACCGTTTCCGGCGGTACGCTGCTTTTGCCCAGCGCAGGGAGTATAACGTCTTCTAACGTAACAGTAGAATCCGGCGCGGCGTTTATTGACGGCGCTCCTTCGATTACGTCCAAAGTTACGCTCAACGGCGGCGCGTTCACCATCGGAGAAACGAGCGCAACAGCCAGAATCGCCATCGGAGACTTTGCTCTGACCAACGGTTTAGTCAACTTTGATTTCAATAACGCATCGTCAGCAAACGATTTCGATATGTTGACAACCGGCGCTGCAACGCTGACGTCCGGGGCAATCAATATCACGTTTAACAACGGGTCTGAAGTTGACTGGTGGAATAACGCTGGCGACAGCGGGTACGTTTTGATTAGCTCGTCTTCAATGACCGCTGACTTGGACAACCTTCAGTTGTTAGTCAATTTCGATACGACGGACAGCTGGTATCTGACCACGGCGGGCAATTCGCTTGTTCTTAACAAGTCTGGCAGCATTGTTACTCAGCCATACTACTATGCAGATTTGCCGGAGGACGTTTCCGCTCAGAAATGGACGGTTGACGGTACAAACAAAAAGGGCGCCAAGCTTATTTCCGGCGACAACGCCTCTGTAACGTATTCCAATCCGGTTGAAATGAACGCTGACGGCACGGTTCAAGTCGGCGCAGACTACAATCTCACGCTCTCCGGGAATATTACCGGTTCCGGCTCGCTGGAAAAGACCGATGCGGGAACGTTAACAATCAGTTCAACCAACGACGGGTTCACCGGCGCGACAAAGGTTTCAGGCGGAACGCTGGCTTTGACGGCGCAAAACGCCATTGCCAATTCCGCTTCTGTTGAAAACAACGCTTTAATTACAATGTCAGCCGCTCAAAGATTCAACAATCTGACCGGAAATGGGACGATTGACAACGGCGGAGCTGAACTGACGCTTAACAACAGCGATGCAACCGAGTTCTCCGGCGTCGTAACCGGCGCAGGCTCTTTGGTTAAAACCGGAGCGGAAATGTTGACGCTTTCTGCGGCTCAAACGTATACTGGCAACACAACCGTTTCCGGCGGAACGCTGAAACTGACCGGCGACGGAACGCTGGCGTCTACAACGATCAACGTTGGTGAAGGCGCAACGATGCTGTATAACAACACAGTTCCGCACAATACAAGCCCTTTGACGTTTAACGTCAACGGCGGAACGCTCGAATTTTACAACACGACTCCTGCTACAACGCATAACATTGACAACGGCATTTCCTCTGGAGTTGCCGGGCAAGACGTTGTTATCAACGGAACGGGCGCAACGATTCTCATTGACGGCGGAGGAACCATTTCCGCCGTTGCCGGCACAGGCGCTTCCGGCGTTACATTCGCTTTGGATTCCAACTCTGTTATTGATGTTAAGAGCGGCATGTTTATCAACGGCAGTTATCAAAGCCAAAACTGGGACAACAACCAGGCGACGCTTCATATTGGAGCAACTGGCAAAGTCGATTTGTGGGATGGCGCTCAGATGAAAGTCGGCGGTTTAACGGGCGAAACCGGCGCGAAGATTGTCAACGATTCCGGCAAAACCAACTGCAAAGGCATCGTCATCGGAAACGGCGTAACAGCCGACAAGACCTTTGTCTATAACGGGGCAATTACCCTCAATGAAAAAGCGGTAGATTACATCGGCGCGGGAACGCAGGTTCTCAACGGCAATCTTTCCAAAGTAACGATTCAATCCAAAAGCGGTACGCTCGTTTTTGGCGTTCCGGGAGAAACGATGTCTTTCAAACCGCTCTCGAAGATTTCGACCAACGGCGGAGCAATTCGTATTGACGGAAACGTTGTTCTTGACGACAACTCGTCATACGTCCTTTGCACTGGCGCCTGGACAGGCAACGGATAGCTTATTATCGACGGCGGGTACATGCGCGTCGGCGATTCGTTTAATTTCTCAAATGGAATTACCTTTAACGGCGGTATGATTGTCAACAATGACAACAACGCCACTCTTGCCGCTGATATCACCGTTACCAAAGACGGCGGCGATATTCATGGCGGCTGGAGC
>JAZUMX010000921.1:0-4388 GCA_045603865.1 Thermoguttaceae bacterium | reverse complement strand
GGGAGTTTTCTGGGAGAATTCTGGGAATTGCTGGGAAGATATAATCCTTTCCCTGCCGCTCCCAGCGCTCTCTCAGAATTTCCCAGCTATCTCCCAGCTTACTCTTTCCCCGGGTTCTCCCCCTGTTCTCCTGCGCTTTGCGGCGGAAGCCACCAAAAATCTTGAGAACGCGGCAACCCCTCCGACCTACTGGATCGCGGCTGTTTCAGCCGCCGAAGAATTTTAACCACAAAGAACACAAAGAACACAAAGAACACAAAGAAACAATCGGCGATAATACGTATTTTCGGGGACTAACGCGCCCCGGCTCGTCAACGCCCGTCTCTGAGCGCTAACTTAACGGCAAATCCGTCAAGGAAAATTTTCTCTGATTATTGGACTTTTTCCTTGACAATTCGTTTTGAGTTGGGTATAATAACGAAAAACTGGTTGTTGTTCGCCAGCGTTTGTTTCCCCCTTTGCTTTCCAACCGATTATGTTTTCCCGATTCTTTCGCTCTTTATACAACCGGTTTACGTTTCAATGGAAAGTAACGCCAGCTCTCTTTCCCGGCGAACGTCAGATTATAGACGAGCTGTTTTCTGTTCTCGGAAACGAGTTTCCCGGCGCTAATTTCAATCTGGACGGAAAGCAGTATCGGCGAATCGCGTTAGGGGAAAACAGGCGGATTTCTGCCAAGGAAATGAAAACGTTTACCGGTTACGTTTTGCAAATCGGACCTCCGATAGCTTTGGACTCGGAATTTGACGGCAGTTTTATCGCTCCGGAATTTTCTTTTACAACGTCAGACGGCGAGGAAATGCGGTTTTCTTTTGGAATTGATTCCTTTGGGCTGGTCGCTTTTCTGGAGTTCCTGTTTGATAAACCGTCCAGCGATTACATGAAACTCTCTTTATGGCAAGCCGCCGACATGGACTCGGTTCGTCAGTCGCTGGTTTGCGCAGTCAACTCGCTTGACAGCCATCGTTTTCAATCGGATAACCGGAATTTGGCGCAGTCTTTTGCCGACGTTTTCTCCGTTCAATTTCAGCCGACGGATATAAACCGCATTAAATCGTTCAAACCGCTGGACAGAGAGACGATTGAACAATTCGAGCAAAAAGAGGGCGTTTTCTTTCCGGAAGATTACAAAAAGTTCCTATCGCTGACCAACGGACTGCTTGTCTTTCACGACGACTCGCGAACGTTTTCTGGAACGTATACGGTACTCAACGGCATTCCAAACAAAACCGAAACGCAGGGGGCGAGTTACTTTTTCGATATTCAGAATAACTATCTCATTGACCCGGAAAACGGCGAAAAGTACTGGCAGATTTCAGACGGCGATTATGATTTCGGCTATGTAAAATATCTGATGAAACTTTCAGACAAGCCCAATCAGACGGGCGCTGTTATTTATGTCGTTTCCATGGACGACTGCGAATTTAATGAACAGAACGTTCTCTCGCTGCCTTGTCTGATAACTCTGTTATTGAATAATCAAACGCCTGAAATGCCTGAATAGCGGAAGTTGAAGATAACTTGACAGAGCGAGTCGGAAGCCTCTCTGCCCTGCCGATCTCCCTCTTTCGCAGCCAGAAACCATTCCAGGTCGCGGACGAAGTCCGCAACAGAAAAAGGCGAGCTATCGCTCGCGATCCGGAGACGTTTTCGGCTTACGCAAAAGGTTTTAGCAGTTTTTTTCGGTGGCTAAACCGGCGGGTTATCTTGACGATTGTTTCTTATTCTTTCCAGCGCCTCTTTTCTTTTGGCTTTTTGACGTTTATATTTTCTGTTTTGAAGTACAAGCCGATGTATTAGAACATAAATGACAATAGCTAGAATGACATAGGTAACAATCCAAGGATAAATAAGTAAACAAGCATATCCTTTCACTAAAAAGCTGCTGTGTATGTCAATTCCTTGTAAATTCAACAATATCATGTCTACTTGGGGAATTATTCCTATCATTACAAAATAAAGAAAGATGTGAATAACCTCGCCAATAAAACTGTCATGAAATTGATTGCAATCGCGACTAAGCGTTGATTTCCGAGAATATTTTCTGGAATTTACAATATCCTTATTGACGGAGCTTTTTAGTTTAAAGAAATCATATATTAAAATACCAATAAGAATAATTGGAATTAAAAAAACACTGACAAAAACAGATAAATAATATAATGCAACTGACAACCAAACAATAGACTTAATTATATCACAAGAGACAGGATAACAAAAGACAGGAAAACAACAGACTAAAACCACACATACAACAATCGGCAACAGACACGTGTATATTGTCATAAACCGTTCCCAGACGGACGGTCTGCTCGCGTTGTTGTCGTTTTCGGCTGTAGGTTTGTTGTTCTCAGTTTCCATATTAGTTATTAAATCCGAATTAGAATAAAAGTCAATAGT
Source organism: Thermoguttaceae bacterium (assembly GCA_045603865.1). Classification (GTDB taxonomy): domain Bacteria; phylum Planctomycetota; class Planctomycetia; order Pirellulales; family Thermoguttaceae; genus RUG11551. Next base: position 1,988 of record JAZUMX010000921.1, on the reverse strand, counting down.
AGACAAGTTATACGTTGAAATAGGACGGAAACGTTGTGCGAGGGGGCGCTTGCGGCGGAAGCCTCTCTGTCCTGCTGAAAGACTGCGATGCAGTCGAAAATCTCCTTGGATCGCGAGCGTAGCTCGCAAAAAATAAAGCGAAAAGAAATAAAGCGAGCTTCGCTCGCGATCCGGAGGCGTCTTCGGTTTACACTATAGTTTTTCTCCGGGTCGTTGGACAAGGCGGCGTCTGTGGGCGCCGCAGTCCCCGAAGCGCCTCGGTTCACTTCTCTCTGCTAAACCAACGGCTAAAAAGTCGTTTTCTTTTTCGCGATGTAATTTCTCTATATTGTGTAATCCATCTCAAACACAGAAATTTATCTAAAATTTCCGATAAATTTTCAGGGATTACTTGACAATATTATAATTTTAGAGTACAATTAAGAAGATGAGATAGTGTATTGTTTTTTTCGCTATCCCGATGTTCGATGATTATTATCGGACTTTAATTCCCCATTTTAAAAACGACTTTTTTCAGAGCGGAAAGCTCTGCCTATATTATATGAACGCAGGTGATATTTTTTTCCATTACGACGTTAGCCCGACCACGTGGTTCTATCTGTCGTCTTTGATGGTAATCGGCATTTACTTTAAGTTTTACCGAGCGCTGTCATTGCGAAACATGGATTTACTGTCGATTCTTCTTTTTGGACCATGCATTCTTCTGATTATGCACGGAAGTCTGCCGGGCGGTCCTACGTTCTTCGTTCAAGCAGGATATTCAATACTTTTTTTGATAACGTTTTTTTATATAATCCGTCTGTTGCTGGATTGCTTAATGGTGCGGCGTCCGCTGCTGGAACCGAACCTTAATTCCAGCGGATTGCGGTTTTCGTGCCTGGCTCTGTTGATATTTCTTGCGGGGTCGATTGCCATTTCGCTTTCTCCGCTTGAATTGCAGAAGAATTCTCCGGAAATAGACCATTTCCTTAAACATCCAATTTCTCTGGAAGACGCTTTTAGAATAAATCAGCTTAACAATGCAGAACCAGAAACGGATCATCTGACAGAACGCGGTCCGGGGTATCCGTGGTTTCACGAGTTCGCTTTGACGCCTCTGACGAAGGATGTTTCCGCTCAACCGGAAAAGCCGATTCCAGACGTTTCTGAAGATAAGACGGAAACAACGGAAACGGAGACAAAAGCTTCGGAACTCGCGGCGACCGCAGAGATTAAAGAAGTTTCCGCAGCGCCTTTTAACGAATCCCAGGTTTATTGGACGAAAATCATCGCGATTTTGGGGCACGTTTTAATCGTAGTTGGCATTATTGCCGTTGGATATTTCCATTTTGGCAATTTCGACACCGGCGTAGCCGCTGCGGTTTTGTATCTTCTCATGCCGTATAGTTACCATTTCCAAACGCGATTGGATCATATCATTCCCGCCGCGTTTTTAATCTGGTCGATGGTCTTTTACCGCCGCCCGTGGATTTCCGGCTTCCTGCTTGGCATGGCGTCGACGCTGGCGTATTATCCGTGGTTCCTGATTCCGCTGTGGATAAGTTTCTACTGGCGCCGCGGCGTTTTCCGATTTGCCACTTCAACTTTGGCGACAATGGCGATTATGGGATTGACGATCCTCGTCTTTTCGGAAAATCAGGAGGCGTGTAAAAGCAATTTGCTCAACATGATGGGATTTGTCGGGCTGATTTTACAGCGTCCGCAGGGATTCTGGGACGTTGTCGCGGCAGACATTACGTATAGAATCCCGGTCCTTGCCGCCTATTGCGGGTTGTGTATAAGCCTGTTGTTCTGGCCGCCTCAAAAGAACCTGGGCGTGCTGTTAAGCTGTTCTGCCGCAGTATTGATGGGCGCGCAGCTTGTTCATCCGTTCCAGGGCGGGTTATACATGGCGTGGTACTTGCCGTTTTTGATTCTGACCATTTTCAGACCCAATCTGGAAGACCGCGTTGCTACAACGAGCGTTTTTGAGAGTCGCTTTAGAATCA
>JAZUMX010000920.1:0-3689 GCA_045603865.1 Thermoguttaceae bacterium | reverse complement strand
CAATATTCATTTTTTGTTCCGGTTTTTGAGCGGCGTTTTCTGCCTCTTGAGCGGCTGCCTGAGAAGCTCCGAAGTTGAAATTCTTCTTTTTTCTCTGAATATTTAGGGAATCCAACGGAGAATTGGCTGCCTGGTTTTGAGGATTGAACCCGGTAAAAGACGTTACTGGCGGCTGCGTTGTTGGCGCGTTCGGAGGAGTCGGAGGCGGAGCAGGGGCGTATCCAGCGGGAGCCGGGATTATAATTTCCATCTGACAATGCGGACAAACGCAGGGTTGACCGATTTGGTTCTCGTTTGCCTGAAGCAGATGACCATTAGGGCAATAAAACTGAAATGGCATTGGCGTGTAATTTTGTCTGAAAGAAAATGGGTAATTTGAAAAAGCTCCTAAAAGGAAATTAAAACATAATTATCCATTATTCATTTTAACTTCTTATTTAAACGATTATACTCCAAAATAACGTCGAAGGAAAGAACGAAAAGCTCTTTTTGGGATTTTTTTCCAAAAAATCTCATGATTTTACCGACTTTTCGGTCAGGGGAATTGACGAAACTATATTTATATGTATAATTTTAAGGAAATCTCTTGTTTAATTTAGGAGTTTTTCAGATGTATTCCGTTTGGGCTGCAGAGTAATTCGTGAAAACTGCAAACGGAACAGTCCAGGTTATTTTAAAGTGTTGTATCATATCAGAGGTTTTATACCATGAGCGAGGAAAACCCGGAAAAGACCCCGGAATCAGATTCCCCTACGCCAGAGACTGCGCCGCTTAAACCAGCGCCGCCGCGTCGCAAAATTTTAATTGGAACCCAGCGACCGGGAGCCTTAGAGGCTTTCCGTGCAGAAGCTGCAAAAGCTGCTGAAGGTAAGAAAGAAGCGCCGACCGCTCCTGTTGCTCAAACCAAGCCGGAAACGGCAGATCAGAAGCCTGAAGTTCAGCCGGAGCCGGTTGCTCAAGCTGAGTCGGAAGTTGTCGACAAGAAGCCTGAAGTTCAGCCGGAATCGGTTGCTCAAGCCCAGCCGGAAGTCGTCGACAAGAAGCCTGAAGTTCAACCGGAACCTGTTGCTCAAGCCCAGCCGGAAGTCGTCGACAAGAAGCCGGAAGTTCAACCGGAGCCTGTTGCTCAAGCCCAGCCGGAAGTCGTCGACAAGAAGCCTGAAGTCCAGCCGGCGCCAAGCGCTCAAGTCAAGCCTGAACCGATAGAACAAAAAGCAGAATCCAAAGACGAATCCAATCGCCGCGATCGACGTGGGAATAAACGCGAGCCGAGAGTCAGCAAGGCGCAGCAGATTCTTGCTGCCGGTCCGATTGGAAAAGTTTCCAAAATTCCCGTTCCCAATTCTCGAATGCCGTTGTCCGATGAACTCCAGGCGCAATTCGATGCCGCATTGGGAGATTTAGCGCAAGCGGACGGATTTGACGCAGTTCTTGATAACGATACTGAACATAAAGCCGGAGTCGTTTTCCAGCAGGACGACAAAGTCGAAGCAATCGTCCAGCGCATTTCTCGCGAAGACGTCATTCTCGACCTGGGCAACTTTAATCAGGGCGTTGCCTCGCTGCGTCAGTTTGCTGAAACGCCTGAAATTGGAACGAAAGTCAAAGTTTCAATCGTTCGATATAACGACGCTGAAGGCTTGTACGAAGTTACCCTGCCTTACGCCGCGGCTATTATCGGCGATTGGTCAGAGGTCCAGGAAGGCATGGTTGTCGACGCCGCCGTTATCGGTCAGAATACCGGCGGTCTGGAATGCGAAGTCGCTCATATTCGCGCCTTCATGCCGGCTGGACAGGTCAGCATTTATCATCGCGACAATTTCGACGATTTAATCAACACGCACCTGATGGCGGTCGTTCTGGAAGCGAAGCCGGAAAAACGCAACCTGGTAATCAGTCACAAAGCGTATGAGTTCCGTCAGCAGGAAGCTGAAAAGAAGGAATTCCTCGCCACAATGAAAGAGGGCGACGTTTTCGACGCGGTTGTCCGCAAGATCATGCCGTTCGGCTGCTTTGTCGATCTTGGGCACGGCGTTGAAGGTCTGGTTCACATCAGCCGCCTGTCCTGGGGACATGTAACAGATCCCAACGAAGTCGTTAAAGAGGGCGAGATGATTAAAGTCATGTACCTCAAGACGGACGACAAGGGCAAGCTGAGCTTCTCCCGCCGCGAAACGATGGCAAGTCCATGGGAAACCGCGCCGGTCAAGTACGCTGTCAATACGGTTTGCACGGCAAAAATCGTCAAGGTGGAGCAGTTCGGCGCATTCTGCGAACTGGAGCCGGGCGTTGAAGGTCTGCTTCACATTTCCGAATTGGCTCATCAGCGCGTTGGGCACGTTTCCGACATTGTCAAAATCGGTCAGGAAGTCCAGGTTCAGGTTATTTCCATGGATCCGCTGGCGCGCAAAATCGGGCTTTCTATCAAGGCTCTGATTGCTCCTCCGGTTAAGGAAGAGTCTGACGAAGACAACCCCGGACATAAGAAAAAGAAGGAGAATCCGGAAGACCTTGAAGCCAAACCGCTGGCGAAAAAATATCGCAACAACAAAACCGACAACCTCAAAGGCGGAACGGCTTCCAATTCCGGTTCAAAATGGGCAACCGATTTCTCAGCTTTGCTGGGAAGCGTCAAAGAAGAAGAGTAAAAATCAAGACGGTGAGTTTTGGGATGCAAAGCTCTCCTTGAACTTGCCGCTTATTCCCTAACCCTTACCACTAACTACTAACCACTAACCACTTACTTATACAGGAGAAATTAAAATGGCAAAAGGCAGATACCTGTTTACTTCCGAAGCTGTCAGTATGGGACATCCTGACAAGTTGGCTGACCAGATTTCTGACGGCGTTTTGGACGCCTGCTTGGAACAAGACCCGATGAGCCGCGTCGCGTGCGAAACGATGGTTACCACCGGCGTCGCGGTTATCGCTGGCGAAATCACCACCAAAGCGGTTATCAATTACCCGGACGTCGTTCGCAAGGTCATCAACGAAGTTGGTTACACTGACGATCAGATGGGCATCTGCGGCGACACGTGCGCTGTCATGGTCTCTCTGGACAAGCAAAGCCCGGACATCGCGCAGGGCGTTAACGATGCAGACGCCGCTGGCAAAAACGTTGTCTATTCGTTCAGCGCCGGTTCCGTTGGTGCCCAAACGACCTCTGCCGGTAAAGACGGCGCGGGCGACCAGGGACTCATGTTCGGATACGCCTGCAACGACACCCCGGAACTTATGCCGCTGCCAATCGCTCTGGCTCACCGAATCACCAACCGCCTGACCGAAGCCCGTCAGAAGGGCGAAGTCAACTGGCTGCGTCCGGACAGCAAATCCCAGGTTACAGTCGAATTCGAAGACAACAAGCCGATTCGAATTGACACCGTCGTCGTTTCAACTCAGCACGATCCGTCTGTTGATCAAAAGCAGATTGCCGAATTCGTCATTCCGAACGTTATCAAACCGTGCCTGCCGACTGAACTGGACAAGGGCGACATCAAGTATTACATCAACCCGACCGGCAAATTTGTCGTTGGCGGACCTCACGGCGACTGCGGTCTGACAGGACGTAAAATCATCGTCGACACCTACGGCGGCTGGGCGTCTCACGGCGGCGGGGCGTTCTCCGGAAAAGACCCGTCGAAGGTTGTCCGCTCTGCGGCGTACATGGCTCGGTACATCCCCAAAAACAT
>JAZUMX010000919.1:0-8285 GCA_045603865.1 Thermoguttaceae bacterium | reverse complement strand
GACTTCCTGAGTTCGTTCCGCTCTTGTTTCCGGAGGTCCCAGTCCGATCGTCTTTTGCGTCGTTGGGATGTCCGCATACGATTCGCCGTCAAAGCCGCAGAAAACGACTGTCAGCTCTGCGCCAACGTCCTGCAATTTGGCGATAAACTCCTTCGCCTTTTCCGGAGTGCGGGAATTCTTGTGCGGCGTATGCATCTGAATCGCCTTGATTCCCAGTTCCTTAACAACGTCCAACTGAACGCCCAATCCAGCGTCAATACTGGCAAAAACGCCTACTGGCCACTTTTCACTTGTCATATCAAAAAGAGTGCGGTTAGGGTTAAACAAAACAATTATACATGAACCGTTCTATTACAGGAACGGATCGTCTTCAGCTTCCGCAGCTCCGCCATCGTCGCCGCCATCGTCAGCTCCAGCGTCGTCAGCTCCAGCATCGTCAGCGCCAGCGTCGTCAGCTCCAGCGTCGTTTCCGCCTGCATCGTCGCTAAAGGCGTCGTTTTCAAAGGCGTCATCGGCAAAGCCTCCGTCTGCATCGTCTTCATCGTTCCCTTTAGCGTTGTCATCTCCAAAGACGTCGTCGCCATCATCATCGGCAAAGCCGCTGTCTTCGACTTCGTCTTCATCGTTGAAGCCTGGCTCTTCTTCGTCTTCATCAGCTTTTTTCTTGTCGGCAGCATGATGTTCATTAGCCGCCGGGTCAAAATCTGCATCTTCCTTGACTGTCGGATCTTGACGGAAATAAATCGGCTTTTCCTGGTCAATCTGTGCCAGACACTGAATCATTCCGTCTTCCGTTGCCAGATAAATGCGGTCTGTAATTTCGTTAAGATATTGAATCTTGTTGTTATTGAGCGGCATTAATCCCAAAACCTGTCCGGACTGAACGTCCATCACAGTCAGATTATTGCGGCTGTCAACGGTATACAATCTGGAATTTGTTCGAGAAAGGAAACGTACAATTCCCGGCGTCTGCCAGATTTTTTCTCCCTTGACCGCGTCAAGACAGAACATGCCTTTTTGATACGTCGGAACGTACAGATGACGCTCAAATTGTTTTTTTCTCTTTGCATCTCTTTTTTCCAGCAGACGACTGAAGACCGCCAAATGTTCAACAATCGGTTCGTTGCATGGATACGTCCAAAGCTGCTTGCCATCGTTTTCACGAATGCAATAGACGTAACCGTCTCGGCTTCCCATATATATGTTGCCCGTTTGATCGGGGAAATCGTTATCCAGTTCGATAAACGTCGGACGAGACGTAATCGTCTTTTCGGTGGGAACGTGATACAGAATTTCAAAGTTGTCCGCCATATCGGTCGTTCCAATAGACCCAAGGTACATGGAGCCATCGTCTGTAACCCAAACAACGTGGTCCACGCCAGAGGAAACGGTGTTAAACGCGGCGTCTTTGATGTCGTCGCGGGAGATAACCGGGCTCTGATAAATTCTGCCGACAGACTGGGCGTTGAGCGGTTCAACATACTGGTCGAGAATGCGAAGGCTGTCGCGCCGTTCGATTTCCAGCTGTTCGCGTTCTTCTGGAGAAAGCGTACTCTCGCTTTTGCCGTGTTCCGCTAACGGATCGCCAATCAGGCGCAGGGGGAATGACTGCATGCGTCCAATGATGCCGGGGATGTAAACGCGGCTTTCGCTTACTGCAGGACCAGCCCCGGGAATGACGTCCGCCTCGCCAGACCAAAGCAGCTTTCCGTTGTAACGGTTGTAGACGTAAATGGTTGACCCGTTCATAACGGCAACGTAGTTTTTACTGGCGCTCATTTCTGAAACAACCAAATCCCGACGCCCAACCTGAACGGTCCACCTGGTTGCGCCTGTTTCGGCATCGAACGCCTGAAGCTGTCCGGTGTCTGTTAAAGAAAACAGCGTTCCGTGAGACAGGAGAAGCTGCTTTAACGTAGACTGGGAACTGCTCATCGTCGCCTGAGCAGTCCATTTGCGAGTCAAGCCAATTCTGCGCGCTTGAGGCTGAGTGATAAGCTGGGAAAAACCGTCGTTAGCCAATAATACTAACAACAGACAAAAAAACAACGCCGATTTAAGTGTATGGTTTAACATTGAATATCTCCAAAGGGAACATTGACAGCTATTACAAACTATCATCCATTTTGAAATTATAGTCCATCTAATATATTTTAATCTATCTTTTAGATTTGCAAGGAGCCAATTTCGTTTTTTTTCCTCATTTTTCATAATTTTATCGCGTTTTCGTTCTTATTCATTGATAAAATCGGTACAAATTCTACAGATTGAATAACATTTTCCTCTGTAAAAATGAAAAAGAAATCGCTATTTTTCATTTTGACCACTTGAAAGGTTAAATCATTTGGTATATAATAACCCTTATTATATAAGAAAAGCGAGAAGTGGTAAGTGGTAAGTTAGATGAGCGCTTGCGTCCTAACCACTAACAACTAACCACTTACCACTCCTTTGAAAAAAAAACCATTCCCTGCTATATTCCCCAATGATAGATCAAGCTCGCATTGACGATTTATACATAAATCATTCCCGGCGATGGGAAGATTTCAAATACGTATATCCTGTTTTAAGCCGGCGTTCCAGAGGCATCTCTCTGGGAATCGACTTAAGTCCAGGATGCGAATGTACGTTCAATTGCGTCTACTGTCAGGTGGAAAAGCACAATTTGTCCGAAATTCCGCCGCAAAATCGCGTTATTGACCTGGATGTTTTGCATGAAGAACTGCACCTGTTGTTTATCGGCGCGTTAAAAGGTCTGATTTTTAATCATTCGCCTTTTGACGCCACGCCGGAAGATCTTCGGCGGCTTAACGACGTCGCCTTTAGCGGCAACGGCGAACCGACGCTAAGCAAATACTTTCTGCCCGCCGCCCGCATTGCGGCAGACGTTCGGCAGGAATGCGATGGGAAAGACGTCAAACTGGTTCTTATTACCAACTCCACCTGCCTTGACCGTCCAGACGTTATCGAAGGCGTTGACGTTTTAATGGCTAACAACGGAGAGATCTGGTGCAAGCTCGACGCCGGCTCAGAAGCGTATTACAAAAAAATCGACCGATCCGCCGTTCCTCTTGATAAATGCGTACGCAACATAGCCGCCACCGCTCAACGTCATAAAGTTATTATCCAAACGCTTTTTTCAGACGTTCACAGCGATGGAGGTCCGTCTGACGTCGAAGTCGACGCCTATATCGCCCAGCTGGAAAAAATACTCGACGTCAACGGTCAGATTGATTACGTTCAGGTTCACACCGTCAGGCGCATTCCGGCAGAAAAAGGCGTCGTCGCCCTGCCCCGCCAGCGTCTGGAAGACGTTGCTGACAGAATCACAACTCAAACCGGTTTAAAAACCGCTGTTTACATTTAAGGATCAGAGTTTTGGAAAAAGTAATTAATAAACGCTTCCATTTCCAACTCCTTAATTCCCTCCCTCCGTGGGTTAAAAACCACGGCTACTGATATTAAACTGCAACGCAGTTCTAGCGGATGCGCTTCGCGCCTACTCCCTACTCCCCATTCCCTACTCCCTACTCACAACGATGAACAATCATCTGTATTTGCTGTTGTTTGCTGCAACAGCCCCTGTAATTTTAGGCTTATGGTACATTTTTGCCAAAGACCGATACAACAAAGAACCTGCTCACATGCTCTTGGGCGCTTTCATGTTAGGCATAGTTAGCATTCTTCCTGTCTTCATTATTGAAATTATTCTCATGGGAATTGGCTCTATGGTCGTTCCTGAGAATTCCCCTTTGCTGTCTTCAGCGTGGTCTGCGTTCATCGTTGCAGCATTAACCGAAGAATGTTTCAAACTGTTTTTCCTGTACGTATTTGTCTGGAACAGTCCTGAGTTCGATGAGCGATTTGACGGCATTGTCTATGGCGTTTTTGTATCGTTAGGTTTTGCCTGCGCTGAAAATATTATATACATTTTTGGATTTTTATTATCCGAGGGAGTTGCAGCAGCCTATACTACAAGTTTAATGCGCGCCATATTCTCAATTCCTTGTCATTTCTTCTGCGGCGTTATTTTGGGCTATTATCTTTCCCTGGCAAAATTCGAACGCGTTCATAAAACCAGCCCTGGCGCCCAGGGATTCGCTATCCTCAAAGGTTTGTTCTATGCTGTTCTTTTCCATGGATTTTATGACTTCCTTGTGTTTTATTCCTCTTCCTCCTACGCAAGCGCCCCAAACGAGACGAGTTTCGATCTGAAAACGACCATGGCAAGCATCGTTTTTATCAACATTTTCCTTGTTTTCAACATTCTGTTTTGGAAGCATTGTTATAAACGCATTAACCACATGGCGAGTCTGCTCCGTCCCAATCCTGTTGACGAGCAGTCTGCATTGATAACGTGTTCTCATTGTGGAACAACGTACATGTCAGACTTGTACGCTTGTCCAAACTGCAAACAGACGACATATTCAAGCGCTCTGGCTGAGAATAATTCCAGCAATGATTGGACGAATCAGGATCTCCATAATCTGAACAGATTCCCTTCAAATCATGAAGCAGAACCTCCCAAGAGAAACCCTCATGACATATAATTTGAACATCCGCTCAATCGCTGCAATTACATGTTAAATCAAGCGGCTGCAAACGCGCCCATTTAATCAGTTGGATTATTTTAACGTCAAACAGATGAAACCTTCTGACATAACCGACAACCTGAGACCGTTTTTCTTCAAAGACGGCAAATACCTTGACCCGTTAATTATCAGCGTTACCGGGCACAGAGACATTTGGCCCGACGCAGAAATCCTGCTCATGGACAGTCTTTCCGACTTTTTAACCGATTTTTTAAAAAAAGAGTCTAAAAAGCGTCCTCAAAGACCAATTGTGTTTCTCGACGGCATGGCGACAGGAGCGGATCAACTTGTCGCGACTGTTGTTAATGAGGTTCGAAACAGTTTTGCCCCCGGTTTCATAACGCTCATTGCCGTTTTCCCGATGCCGGAAGAAGATTACGTTCAGGACTTTTCCGTTCCGGAAACGCAGCGTGCATTTGAAGACGCGCTGGATTGCGTGGACGCCAAAATCGCCTTGCCGCTGACCAAAAGCAACCAGAAACTGCGTAATCAGAGCGAGAAAATCCACCGTTCAGAGCAATACGTTTTACTGGCGGAATTCCTTGCCAATTCCTGCAACAATCTTATCGCCTTATGGGACGGGCAAAACTTCGATAATCCCAAGCCGGGCAGCACGACAGACGTCATCGCTCGCTATTTAAATCCTGCCGATGACAATAGTTTTGTTTCTCTGCAAGAGGCGACTGAGCCATACAGAAATCTGGAACGATGCATTTTAACAAACCACTTGAAAGGTTCTTTGATAACGTTATATACGCCTCGCGACAGTTTTTTGAAACAGCCAAATCTTCTATACCCTGCGGGAAAAACGGCTATCGTAACCTTTCCTAAATCCGCTCAACAGACGGTATTCAAAAAAATGGACAAAATCGAAAATAAAAAGTGGAATTGGTATAAAGAAGGGCTTCATTTTCAGTGCGCGGGCTGCGGCGGCTGCTGCACCGGCGCGCCGGGTTACGTTTGGCTGACGCCCGAAGAAGAAAATCAGATCGCCGATTTTCTCAACATCTCTCTCGACGAATTTGAAAAGACGTACACCCGCATGGTTTACGGTTTGAGAAGGAGTCTGAAAGAAATCCCGCAAAGCAATTACGACTGCGTCTTTTTCAATTCCGAAACGAAGCGATGTTCCATCTACGACGTCCGCCCGGCGCAATGTCGAACGTGGCCTTTCTGGGACTCGCTGCTCAAATCCAAAAAAGACTGGGACGAAGCCAGTCAGTCCTGTCCCGGCTGCAATCAGGGTCCCCTGATTCCCTTTGAGGAAATCGAGATTCGACGAAAAAAGATTAGCGTCTGAGTAGGGAGTAGGGAGTAGGGAGTAGGGAGTAGGCAGTAGGCAGTAGTAAGCTACTAGCTATTAGCTGCTAACCATTAGCTTGTGCATTTGTAGTTCTTAGCGTAAATATTTAAAGCCTGAGCGATAAAATAACCAAGCTAGTAGCTAGAAGCTAGAAGCTAAAAACTCGCTTATAAATGCCGAACGATCTCGGCGTGAACGTATTCAATCGACTGCAAACCGTCAATGATAATAATGGACTTGGGGTGTTTTTTCGACTCGGCTTTGAAACCGTCGCGCAGCCGCTGTTTGAATTCGGCGTCTTCGCGTTCGATGGTGTCCAGTTCCCGGTTGATCATTCTCGAAACGGCGACCTCCTGAGGAACGTCTAAAACAAACGTTTTGTCTGGAACCAGACCTCTCGTTGCGGCAAGCCCGACGTTGTAAATCATTTGAGGGTCAAGCCCGCCGGCGTATCCCTGATAGACGACGCTGGAAAGCAGAAATCGATCGCAGACAACCGTCTGTCCCGCCGCCAGCGCCGGGGCGATAACTTCTTCAACCAACTGGGCGCGCGCCGCCATAAAGAGAAACATCTGCGCCAAACGCCCGGTAGGCAAATCGTCTCGATGAAGGATTATCTTGCGAAGCTCTTCCGATAAAAACGTCGAACCCGGGTCGCGGCAAAGGACAACCTTTTCGCCCCGTTTGGACAAAAACTCGCACAGGAGTTTAATCTGAACGCTTTTACCGGCGCCGTCCACGCCGTCGATGGAGTAAAACATATTTTAAGTAATTAGCAATTAGCAATTAGCAATTTTCAATTATTTGAGGAGCTTTACGATAATTAGCAATTAGCAATTAGCAATTATTTGAGGCGCGAAGCGTAATTGCTAATTGCTCATTGACAATTGCTAATTATCGATAGTCCAGCTCGACGTTGTCGAGGTATAACGTTCCAACGGAGCCGTACAAACCAAACTGGATGATTGCCGACGTTGCTTTGGGCGGGACGTCAAAGTATACCCGTTCCGTCCGCCAGTCAAACGAGCCTTTCCAGAACCGTCCTTCAACGCGAGCGATGTCGCTGACCCGTTCGTCGTAAAAAACAATTTGAACGCGAGGCAGTTCTCCAGTATCGGGATTCATGTAAAGCTCTTCCCCTTTAACGGAATACGTAAACTTCAAACGCCGAACCTTTTTCCCGTCTACGGCAAACCCCTGCATAATACACGCATTGAGGTTGGGAATGGAATTGCTCATTTTCAAATAATGAGTTCCCTTAGGGGCTTCGACTCCCGTCATCCAGGTGCATTGACGCTGATAATACCAGACGTCTGGAATGTTCCCCTCTGGAACGGCTTTTTCAAAATCGCCGTTTTCCAAAGTCGGATGAAGTCCATCCGGCTGAACCTCGCGCCGCTTTTCCGCCGCGCCGGTCATAGGCACAAACAGCGTCGGTCGCAGAGCCTCAAACTGCAATTCGCCGTTGACCTTTTTAAGCAGATAGAACGTTTGATTGTATCGTTCTCCCAGCGGGATAACAATTCGTCCGCCTTCCGCCAGCTGTTCAACCAGCTTGGGAGGCACTTTTTCCGGAGAACAGGTAACGATGATTTTGTCAAACGGGGCGTGTTCCGGCCAGCCCTGATACCCGTCTCCGATTTTGACGTGAACGTTGTTATATTTCAGTTTTTTGAGCGTCTGAGCGGCGCGTTTTCCCAGCGCCGGGACAATCTCAATCGTGTACACTTCCCGAACGATAGGCGATAACACCGCCGCCTGATAGCCGCTGCCCGTCCCGATTTCCAAAACCTTGTCGTTTGTTTTCGGATCCAGACATTCCGTCATATAGGCGACAATAAACGGCGAGGAAATCGTCTGATCGTTCCCAATCGGCAAGGACATGTCGTAATACGCCCGGTTTTTCTGGTCGTTCGGGACGAACTCGTGTCGGGGCGTGTTGCGAATCGCGTCAAGCACCTGTTCGTTCTCTACGCCCGCGCCCTTGACGTACTTCTGAACCAGCGTATTTGCCATGGTTCGCCAGTCTCGAAGCGGACCTTGAGCGTACAAAGCCGAAACGCTGACAAGGATTGCAGCGCCAACAACGCAAGTAATCAAACCGGACAGCGAGCAAATGCTACTTGAACCAGTCTTCCGCTTTTTGTCGAATTGGCTTGTTCTGTTGATAGGATTCGAGTTCATTTTTAAGCTCCTTTGTCAGTTTTTCGTCTTTTTCGTCGTCCAAGGCTTTCTGAACCGTTTTAATGGCGTTCTCAAAATCGCCGGTTTCAGCATACGCCGCCGCCAGCGTGGAAAGGATGAAAGATTTTTTGTATTCCGTCGCCTTAGCCGCCTTGAGAGCCAATTCCAGCGCTTTCTTTCCGTCTCGATAAGCGTTATCGGTTTTG
>JAZUMX010000918.1:0-16744 GCA_045603865.1 Thermoguttaceae bacterium | reverse complement strand
CTGGCAGCAGCTTCGAATTGACCGCCCGCTGTATTTGCCCAAAAAGCAGGCGTTGGACATTTCACGTCAATTGGGAAAAAACATCGACGTTGCAAACGCCTATTATGACATGGCGTATTTGGATATTAACGGGGGAGAAGGCGAACTCAACCTCTGGATAGACGATTTGGAAATAACGGGCTACGCCCCGGTTGCGCCTGGCGATTTTGTCAAAGGCTCTTTGGGAAATCTGAATAACAACAGAAAAGACGTTCCCAGTCCTGTCGCGCCTCAAAGCGTCAGTAACAACAATCCCGCCGACGACTTCAACGCTCTGGACGAAAAATCGAACGATCAAAACACGCCAGCTGGCGATCGTCAGACGCTCAGCGTTCACGTTAACGGCGATTCCATTCTTGTCAACGACGCCATGTTCTTTATTCGGGCGATTCGTTATCGCGGGGAACCTTTAGAATACATCCGTCAACTGGGGTTCAACACCGTTTGGATGGACGAGATTCCCACCGAAGGACAGATGATTCAAGCTCAGGAACAGGGGCTGTGGATTATTTGCCCGCCGCCGCTGACCAAACAGCAATGGGACGTCTTTACAGAGGATTCCTTCAAAAACTATTCGCCGACGTTTTGGGGCGACAAATACTATCGGGTAATCGCCTGGAATCTGGGGAATCTGACGAAGAATTCAGTCAGCGTTGAACAGACCAACCAGCTTTGCCGTCGAATTCGCGAATGCGATCGGGACGTCGCTCGTCCGATTTTCGCTCAGGCGGAAGAGAATTATCGAGACTACAGCCGTCAGGTGGAAAGTCTGATTATCGAACGCAATCCGATTTATTCGTCCATGGACATGGAAAAATACTTGCGCTGGCATCGAGACATTCCCTGTCTGATTCAGCCAGGCATGCCGCGAATTTGCGTTATTCAAACGCAGCCGGACGCTAAACTGGCGCAGTCCTGGAAAACCATGTTTCCAAACGAAACGTTTCCGGAATGCATTCCCTACGAACAGCTTCAAATGATGGCGTTTGCTTCGGCGGGTTCAGGAGTAAGAGGTCTGTTTTTTGATTCTCAAAGCTCACTGTATTCCAACGACCCGGATTCGCAGTACCGAAGCCGATCTTTGGAACTGATCAATTCCCGATTGTCAACCGTCGACTCGTTTTTCGCGGCGGGAACGCAGCCGACGCCCGTTGAGACGTCTGACCCGCATTTATGGTTTACCATGCTGACCATTCCCAATAAAGGACGTCTGGCTCTGCCGCTTTACATACCGGATTATGCTCAGTATTCGCTTTGCGGACGTTCATCGCGCGCGGTTACGGCTTATATTCCCGGCATTCCGACGACGTATCAGGCTTATCGGCTAACGCCCAACGGTCTTGAACCGCTCAACGTCAACCGTCAGGCAGGAAGAATGAACCTTGACATCGATTCTCAGGCGGACTGGTCCATGATTCTGTTGGCTCAAAATCCGTCTGTTATTTCAAGCCTGTACAACAGATTGAGAACAAACGGCAAACGGACTTCCGTTTTATTCCGGGATCTGACGGCAAATCGTCTGGAGAACTTCCGGATGTGGTACAATCCGAATAAAGCCTCTAAAGAAGAAATAGCTCTGTTTAACAACGCGGTATCGGCGATAGAGCATTCCAACATGGCGATCAGTCAGAACCTTTGGTCGGATTCAGACATGTATAACTGCGACGCCGCCAATGCAATCAGAATTCTGGAGTATTCCTACTGGTCAGGCGTTGTCGGAACGAGACGAGAGCCGAATTTCCATCCTGCCGCCGTTTCGTTCAGAACCATGAGACTGTTTCACTTTTGGCAGCAGAACATGCAAAACTACAAACAGGGAGACAACCTGCTTCCCGCAGGCGACTTTGAATCTCTGGACGATTTTCTCAACTCCAACTGGGCTTTGTATCTGGACGACGACCCCAATTCGCAAATCTCCGCTAAAGGGGACATCAATCCGATGGCGGCATTTTCAGGAAAGTCCGGATTGTGCCTGACGGCTCAAACTCCGCCGGGGCTGCAAAACGTAATCGCCCTGCTGGACAAATCGCCTGTTACAATTCATTCTCCAATCGTTCAGGTCGAACCGTTTGAAACCGTTAAAATAACGTGTCTGGTCAGTCTTCCTCAGCCGCTGCGATGCACGGTCGACGGTTTGAAAATATACGACGTTCACCCAGGCGACGTTCTGGCAAGACGCGTTACAAAGACGCTTGGCTGGCAGCCGATTGTTATGTATCGCACCGCTGACAGCGAAGGAAAAATTCAGCTTTGTTTTGAAATGACGGGAATCGGCAAGGCGTATATCGACAACGTCAAAATAATACGCATCGTCCCCGGCTCCGACGGCGAAAAAGTCGAATAGCAAGAGAAAAATTATTGGCGCAACGCGACCGGCGCGACGACTACTAACTTTGTTCAGTTTTAAGAATGGCGTCTAATCCTTTGACGAATTCCTGAACGTCTTTAAACTGTCGGTAGACGCTGGCAAATCGGATGTACGCAATTTCGTCAATGGCGCGAAGCTGTTCCATGACCGCTTCGCCGAGAAATCGGGAATCGACTTCCGCATCAAACCGGCTTTCGACAAGCGATTCGATTCTGGCGATCATTTCGTCTATCTGTTCGGCGGAAATCGGACGCTTCCAGCAGGCTTTCTCGATGCCGGAACGCAGCTTGGCTCGATCGTACGGTACGCGAACGCCATCGCGCTTGACAACTTTCAGAGCGTTTTTCTCAACGCTCTCGTAGGTTGTGAACCGGCGGTTGCAGGACAAACACAGCCGACGCCGACGAATCGCGGCTCCGTCCTGAGCAGTGCGGGAATCAATTACTTTATCGTTGTCTTCTCGGCAAAAAGGACATCTCATGATAATTTAGGGAGTAGGGAGTGGGGAGCAGGGAACAGGGAGCAGGGAGTGGGGATGGATTATGAATTAGCCGAAGGCGAAGACTATTCCCTATTCCCCATTCCCTATTCCCTCGATATCTACTACGCGCTCTATTCTATATCATTCTTCGAACTTTTGCAATAGGGGCTTTTCATTTTGATTTTCTGGCAAAGACCAGATTCCCCGACGGTTCTCGATTGCCTCTTTCTGGGCTTTGTACAGGCGTCTTTTTATAGACATGGAATAGTTAAACGTCATGATTGCTTTCGCCAATCCGGCGCGAACCAGTTCTTCGTTGAGCAGGACAACGCCCTCGCCGTCAGATTCGCCCAAATAAACGAACGCCAGATTACGGCCGTATTTGTCGAACCGGTCGCAGTCCAGACGAATATAAACGCGATTCCCGTTTTGAGCAATCGCCTGTTTGGTAAACGCTGTCGCTTCCGGACCAAAAGGCTCAACTTCCGAACGCGGCTTGACGGTTTCAGGCGTGTCAATTCCCATCAATCGAACGCGAATCCCATTGGAAAGCAGAATCGTGTCGCCATCGACAACCCGTTCAACGCTGTAAACGCCTTCTGTGAGAATCGGCTCCTCATTTGGCAGAGATAATTGCTTATACAGATAACTGGCAATCATTACAAGAACCACGAACAAACATATCCATGGATACATATTTCTGAGTTTTCTGCCAATTCTGTAAAAAATTTCCATATTTTTATAAGTTATCCTTTAGCTATTTATCTATATTTGCCATTTTATTTTTAATCGTTAAATATTCCCATAGTATTTGACGATAATGACAATTAGGAAGAATATACGGGTTGTATGGATTCAATATACCCTGTACGGATAAATAATCAAGAGGAAACGGATACCGAGAAGCGCGAAAGCGTTCAAAAATCATGAAAAGCGCCATTATTTTTAAGCAGAAATGCGTTGTTGCGATCGCATTTTTTACATTAGTCGTATTGTGCGTTGTTACGACAAACGCTCAGGACGTCCCGAGTTCAATTGTAACTCCAGATCAAATCGTTGAGAGTCAAATCGTAGAATCAGCGCAGACGTCGTCTGGATATTCCATTTCTCCTGACCAATGGAACGCGCTCAATAAACGTCTGGAATCGCTGGAATCACAGCTCAAAGACGAAAAGGCAAAAGCCGCTAAAAAGAAAGAAGATGACGCTAAAAAGCCGTCGGTTAAAGTTTCGGGACGTCTGCAGTACGAGGCGGACTTCTTCGATCAGAACGACGCTTCCAAAGCGCGCGTTGGCAACATGCGAAACGGTACGGATCTCCGCCGCGCCTGGATTGGCGTTGCCGGTTCGTACAAGCAGTTTGTTTACAAAGCCAATTTCGACTTGGCGCCGTCCGCTATGTCGTTCAAAGACGTTTATCTCGGCATCAAAGAATTGCCGTGGCTGGGTGATATGAGAATCGGATATTTCAAAGAACCCTCCAGCGTTGAACAGCTTACAGGCGTTCATCAGATGTGGTTTAACGACCGTCCGTTGAGCATGTCCGGCATCAGCTCCTATATGCAAAACCGCGCTCTGGGCATCGAATTCAGCAACGGATCTCGCGTAGAGGATTTTCTCTGGACAGTCGGATTCTTCCAGAACTGCTCAGACTCCATTCACAGGCATTATGACGACTGGTACAGTACTTCCGACACGCGATCCGGCGAAGGCGTTACCGCTCGATTTGTCAAAATCCTGCAGAATTGCCCGGAGTACGGTCGAGTTTTCCACGTTGGCGCTTCGTTTACTTATAAAGCATGGAATCCCGGCGAAAGTATGAACTGGGGAACTCGAGAGGAAAACGATCTGGGACTTAAGAGCATCGAAACCGGCGCTTTCAAAGGAACGACGGATACATATATGGTTTCTCCGGAACTGGTTTTTACCAATAATTCATTCGCCATTATAGCTGAATACAACTATATCAGACTGAAGAACTCGAATGCTGCTATTGGCGATATGAATATCCACGGCGGGCACGTTTCCGTCAGCTATCTGCTTACAGGAGAGCATTATAATTACCAGAAATCGACAGGAACTTTGACGTTTATCAAGCCGAACTGCGACTTTGTCCGCCGCTGCGAAAACGGCATGTTCGAGAGCGGAACCGGCGCTTGGCAGGTTCTGTACCGATTCAGCTGGATTGATTACCGTCAAATGCCGCTTCTGGCAGGCGTTGATGGAGAAGCGTCCAAAATCGGCATTTGCTACGACCATACTTTTGGTCTGAACTGGCAGATGAGTCAGACGTTCCGCGTTGTATTCAACTATATTCTGTCCAACAACGAATACAAGTACGGAACGCTTAATAAATCTGGCAACGTCAGCGTCTTTACGACGTCCGTACAGATGTACTTCTAAATAATTTTAGGGAATAGGGAATGGGGAACAGGGAGTAGAATTAAGTTTTTAGTGGTTAGTAGTTAGTGGTTAGTACGCAAGCGTCAATTCCTACTTACCACTTACCACTAACCACTTAAATTCCACTTCCTACTCCCTCTTCCCTCTCTTTATCTATTCTTCCCTGCGCCTTGTTTTTTTGGTAAAGAGCGCTATAATATTAATACTATGTTAGCATTAAAAAACCTTCACGAAAAAATTGAACAGCTCTGTTCGCTTATGCCCCAGTTGGAAGAATACGCCCAACTGGTTCAGGCGGAATCGTCTCAAGACGCGCCGTGGCGGGATTCGCTCCTGTCCAAATTGCGGGTCCAGTCCAGCGAGGAAACACCGTTGATTGTCGCCATTGCCGGCGGAACAAACATTGGGAAATCGACGGTATTCAATCATTTGGCGCAGGACAACGCGTCAGGAATTACGCCTTGCGCTTCGGGAACGAAGTATCCGGTATGTTTGGTTCCAGCTCAATGGGCGGACGAAGAAAAGCTGCAAAAACTGTTTGACGGTTTTGTCGTCAAGCCGTGGTCAGACAGCGCCGCTCCTCTGGAAGAACACGAGGAAGACGTTCTTTATTGGCGTCAGGGCGTTAACGTTCCTCCGCAGCTGATTCTGTTGGATACGCCTGACGTCGATTCTACCAATAAAGCCAACTGGAGACGGGCAGAAAAAATTCGTCAAATCGCAGACGTTTTAATTGCGGTTTTGACAAAGCAGAAGTACAACGACGCGGTTTGCGTCGATTTCTTCCGTCAGGCAACCAAAAGCGGGAAAAAGTTCATTCTGTTGTTCAATCAGTTTGACATGGAAGACATCTCGTATTTGCAGGACATGGTCAACAAAATCGTCAGTAACATTGAACAGCCTCCGATTTTCGTTTATTTGGCTCCGCATAACAGAAAGGCGTCCGAATCGCTCGGTTTGCCCTTTTATTACGTTCCCATCAGTTCCGACGGGACTGTCAAATCAGATCAAATTGACCTCGACGCTCCCAAATCTTTGACAGACGAATTGGCGAAAATGCACTTTGAAGAGCTCAAAGCGTATTCGCTGGTCAAATCGCTCGCTGACTCGATGGATTCCAATACCGGGCTGGGAAAGTGGCTTTCAGATATTCGCGTTCAAAGCGAACAGTTTGCCCTTCAGTTAAAGGCATTGGAAGAACTTAACCCAGGAACGATTGAAGTTCCCATTTTGCCTAAAGAAATGATTCACAAAGAACTTCATATCTGGCGCAGTTCCTTCCGCGGATCATGGACGAATTGGGCGATGGTTCCAACGGAAGCGCTCGGAAAAGCCTGGAAATATGCGGTTTCCTTTTTCAAGAAGAAAGAAGAAAACGAGCCGACCGCGGAAGAAAAGTTCCTTGAACTGGAACGAACGTATATGTTTAATGCGGTGGAAAAAGTCCATAATTCGCTCAAAAACCAGGCGGCGTTTGACACTGTTTTAGGAAACGAACTCAAGGCAATTCTGGCATCCAATCCCATTGAAACCATTCTCCAGAGGGTCGAATCTGAACATAAATCCGCCCCGATTTTGTCAGATGATTTTCATGACTATGTCAAATCGGAATTAACGCAATGGAGTGAAAAGCATCCATGGAAATCCAATATATACAAAGCGCTTGACTCTGCGCTGGTAATAGCGCGTCCGGCGGCAACGGTTGCTCTGGGAACGTGTTTTTGGTTTACTCCCACCATCACTTTAGGAGCTGTAACGGCTGTTGCAGGGGCGTCCAACGCTTTTGACTTGATGTCTTTGGGAGATGTGGGCTGCAAAATTCAGAACCGATTCTGCATTGAACGCGCTCAATGGCTTCAGAGCATTATTCGACAGGAACTCCATTTGGACGAATTGTTTGAAAAGATGAAGCGTCAAAGCTCGGTAACAGACGAAGACGCGTATAAACAGGCGGCGACCTTACAGCAGGAATTGGAGAGCTTCGCGTCAATTTGCAATTAGCGCTTGGCGTAAATCGCTTAATTCCCTTCCCCCTCTCCCCTTGATTTATTCAGACTGAGTTATATAATATAGTACGTGGTTGGTTTTGAGCGGCAATCGCTGTTCCTGCTAACGACTAACCAACCGGTTCCCAATACTTAATGGAAAGGAATAATTATGTCTGACAAAGACGTCAAACCGAATTTTGCCAAAGGAGACGGCTTGATTCCGGTAATCGCTCAGGATTATGAATCCGGCGTTGTACTCATGTTGGCGTATATGAACGAGGAAAGCTACAACGAAACGCTCAAAACCGGGCGCGCCGTTTATTTTAGCCGATCTCGGCAAAAGCTGTGGCGCAAAGGCGAAGAGAGCGGAAACGTTCAGTGGGTCAAGGAAATCTTTATCGACTGCGACGAAGACACGATTCTGCTCAAAGTTGACCAGGTCGGCAAAGCCGCCTGCCATGAAGGCTATCAGAGCTGTTTCTTCCGAAAGGTTACGCCGGACGGCGTTGAAATCGTCGGAGAACGAGTTTTTGACCCCAAAGAAGTTTATAAAAAGTAGCTTTTAGCCATTAGCCTCTAGCTACTAGCTTTAGCTAACAGCTAGAAGCTAGCAGCTAATAGCTAAATTAACAACTAACTACCTACAACCATGACCAACAAACTCAGACTTGGAATTCCCGCCGGCAGCCTTCAGGAAGCGACTGCAGAACTGTTTCGTAAAGCGGGTTGGAAAATTACGTTTCAATCGCGAAGTTATTTCCCCGATATTGACGACCCGGAAATTGAATGTTTGCTCATTCGAGCTCAGGAAATGGCTCGATATATAGACGCCGGCATTCTCGACGCTGGCTTGACCGGTTTCGACTGGATTTGTGAAACGCACGCCGACGTTGAGGAAGTTGCTGAATTGCAGTTCTCCAAAGTCAGCCGCCGCCCGGTTCGCTGGGTTCTGTGCGTTCCGGAAGATTCCCCGTATCAAACCGTTAAAGACCTTGAAGGCAAACGCATTGCTACAGAAGCCGTCGGACTGACAAAACAGTATCTGGCAGACAACGGCGTTAACGCTCTGGTAGAATATTCCTGGGGCGCTACGGAAGTCAAAGCTCCGACTCTGGTAGACGCCATTGTCGAGATTACAGAAACCGGCAGCTCTTTGCGAGCCAATAAGCTCCGCATTATTGACACGATTCTGCAAAGCACCACCCGGTTTATCGCCAACCACAACTCGTATAAAGACGAGTGGAAAAAAGCCAAAATTGACGACATCGCCATGATGCTCAAAGGCGCTATGGCGGCGGAAGGACGCGTCTATTTGACGATGAACGTCCCGAGAGAAGCTCTTCAAACCGTGCTGAATATTCTGCCGGCGTTGAAAAACCCGACCATTAGTTCGTTAGCGGACGAATCCTGGGTTGCTGTCAATACAATTGTTGGCGAAAGGGAAGTTCGAGACCTTGTCCCGCCGTTGAAAAAAGCCGGCGCTACGGGTCTGGTCGAAATCGCAATCAACAAGATTATTGACTAAAAGGAAAAAATGTTAGATGCGAGGCGGCGAGAAGAACCAAACGTATAAAACATTCTCGCTCCTCGCGGCACGCTGCTGACAACGATTCCATGGAACAATTCACCAATATTACAGAACAGGCAATTCGCGATCGAGTCGGCGCCGCCGCTTTGGCGGAAGGGTATCAGTACATGTATACCGGAGCGCTGACAGGGCTTGAGCTCAACGGGTCTATTCTTAAAGCCAGCTGTAAAGGCAGAGCGAACAAGATTTATCGAGTTCAGGCTCAGCTTGGCGACGGCGAAATTGTCGAAGCGGGCTGTACGTGTCCTGACGGCTTAAACGGTCGTTGCCGTCACGTTGCAGCGCTGGTTTTGACCTGGCTCAACCGAGGAGAAAACTTTCAGCGCGGACAGTCGGTAAAAGAAATTATCGAAACGCTTTCCCGCGCCGAGTTGGAAGAGATTCTTATTCAAATCGTTCAGCGGCGTCCGGACGCTAAAACTTTTGTCGAACGCAGCGCTCCTCAAACGGTCGATAAAAGAGAAACCCTCAAAGATAAAGACTATCGCACCATCGTTGAAGCGGCTTTGGTTTCAGAGGCGTCTAACAACTCGTTGTGGGAAATTATCGATTCTCTTAAACTGCTGGGCGAAGACATGCTTCGTCAGCGCGAATGGAATATCGCTGTTGATATTTTCGTCAACATCTACAAGGTCATTCGCGCTCGTCACGCTAAAAATGAATCTTCCGCGGCTGACGAAATCTGCCGGGACTGCGTCGAAGATTTAATGCGTCTAGCCATCGGAACGCTTGAAGAACAGCGCGTCAAGCAGGTTGGAGGCGTTCTCTTCCAGGAGCTGTCAGACGCCATTGAATTTGACGGTACGCTGGACAAAGAAGTCATTCGCTGGATGGCGGAAATGCCGGAAGCCCACATCAATCGCTGGGCGGCAATGGCGTGGGACGCTCTCCATCGCTGTCAAAGCAAGCCCGCCAGACGTCTGTGGGGCATGGTTTGTCTTGTCTTTTACGGTTCCCGACTGGAAGACGAAACCCGGCTTAAACTGTATCGGGAAATCGGCTGGTTTGGAGAAATCGCCCAGCAGTATGCGTTGGAACACAAGTTCGACCAGATTGCCGTTTTTCTGGATTCTGCCGACGATTACGAAGCCCTTATCGCGGTAGAGCGTTTGATGAAAATGGGATTTCCCAAACAGGCGTTCGCTCTGGTTGAAAAGCGGCTGGAAACAAAACCGTCAGACGTCCTGAAGGAATGGCTCAACGGACACCAGGTTCAAATCAAGGCGGATCAGGAAGCCATCGAGCTGGCGCAACGAATGTTCGCTCTTCGTCCTGATATAGAATCGTATCATCGTCTGCGAAGTGAAAGCATGCGCGCCGGCATCTGGGAAGAAACTCAGGACCAGTGTCTGCTCAAGCTCAAACAGACTGAGCAGTACGAACTGCTGATGGATATTTTCCTCGAAGACTGGGACCTGGAACGCGCTGTTTTCCTCTGGCAGGAAGATCCGACCAAAATCAGCCGTCAGCAAAGCATTCAGCTGGCTCAGCTGGCAGAAGGCTCTCAGCCGATTACCGCCATCAAGATTTATCAGGAATTGCTCGAAACGCAGCTGCAATCGTTGGTCGAAGCCAAAATTTCTTCCGCGTCCGCTGCCGGAGAAGCCATTCAAAAAGAAATCGAAATGCTCGTTTCCCGCCTCAAGACGCTCATTACCCGCGTTTACGGCGTCGAGGCTTGGACAGAATACCTCGCCAGCCTGAGAAACCGAGACTTGAGAATTTAGTCCCTACTGCCTACCCCCTTGCGACTACCAATTTCCCCTCGTCTGCCGTTTAAATTCGCGCTTCAGTGCCATCGAAAAGCCAACCTGTGGAGTTCGGAAAAAGAACTCGCCTGGCCTAAAAAGGGCTTGGAACTGGACGAGTCGTATGCGCTGCCGCAGTTCAACGCTCTGGATGGGAAAGCGTCGTCGGTTGACATCCGGATGGCGTGGGACGATACCGGGCTGGGAATCTCGTTTGCTGTAACAGGGAAAAAACATCCGCTGGACTGCCGCGTTCCCATGACGGACGCCGGGGATTACATTCTGCTTTGGCTCGACATGCGCGACATGCGTCAGGTGCACAGAGCAGGGCGCGCGTGTCATCAGTTTGCTCTTTATCCAACCGGCGGGGGAAGAAAACTCAACGACCCCGCCGTCGTCCCGATTCCGATTCATTTGGCAAAAGAAAACCCTCGAAACATGGAATCGTCGTACTTCTTTGTTCGCAGCCAAATCACCGCGGACGGCTATTTGCTCGAATGCGTCTTTCCGGCTGAATCCCTGACGGATTTCCGTCCTGACGACTACCCGACGTTGGGCATCGCCTGGAAAATTCAGGACAAAGACCTGGGAGAAATCACTCTGACGGCTCCCGAACCCGCTCCATTCAGCTCAGACCCGTCTTTCTGGGAAACGCTGGAACTGGTAGAATAACGCTGTTTTGACAAGACAACGCCAGACGCGTCGACGCGTTTGTACATTTTCTTATAAAAATTATTGAACAACGGCAGCGTTTTATTCACAAAAAACTCAATTCTAACCGCTTGAATTCTTTTTTTTATATTGTATAATAAGGTACAGTTGGACTGTCCGGGAATTGGAACTGGGCAGAGAAATGTATTCTCAGAATTGTTTTATTAAGGAGACCCTTATGAATCTTACCGATTCTCGTTACAAGGATTTTGCGTTGGTTAAGGAAATGCTGGAAACGGCAGACGTCATTCGCAACTTCGATTTTTCGCAGACAGCCAACATGGCAAAGGCGATTGAACAGACCGGAGCGGTCTTTCTGACCGGCGAAGGCTCCAGCCGCATTTTCCCGGCGAAAAGCTTTATCTACGGCGTTCTCAAACGCGGTTTGCCGATTGCCGTCGCAACTGACGGAAGCTTCCAGGGCTGCGAATACGACCTGTCCCGATTCGCCGTTATGGGCGCGTCTAACAGCGGCAAGACCAAGGAACTCATCACCCTCATCAAACAGCTTAAAGCGAAGGGACAAAAGAATATTTTCGGCGTTACCGCCAACGCGGGAACTCCGCTTCAGGAACTGTCCGACGAATGCGTTGTTCTTTCCTGCGGAAAAGAAGACGCTGTTGCCGCTACCAAGTCCGTTGTCGAACAGGCTCTGGTTTATCGCTCCATTCTTTGCAATCTGATTAAATGCTGCGAATGCGATGCGAACAAAACCGCTGCCGCCGACCTGTCCGCCCAAATCATGACGACGGAATACGACCCGGCTATTATCGAAAAAGCCGCCAACGCCAGAACCATCTTCTTCGCCGGACGCAACGACGGCGTTGCTGAAGAACTGACGCTCAAAACCAACGAAATCACCCGCAAGCAAAGCGACTTCCTCGAAGGCACCTACGCTCTGCATGGCGTCGAAGAAATCATGCGCGAAAACGACGTCATCTTCTTCGTCGAACCGTTTGAATCCGAATTCGAAAAGATGCAGTCCATCTTCGAGAAGAACGTCGGCTGCACCGTCGTCGCCCTGTCAACCAAAGACACCCCGTTCCCGACGATTAAACTTCCGGAACTCAAGGGCTACGAAAAATTCTTCCAGCTCATGGCTGGCTGGAACCTGCTGGTACAGATCGGAACCGCCGAAGGCATCAACCTCGACAAACCGAACCGCGCCCGCAAGATTGGCAACGAGTTTATTGGCTAATTAGCTTTAGAAATTATTGAAAGGCGGTAACGAAGTGAGCGAAGCGAACGAAGTTACGCTTCATAGCTAGTTCGCCTGTCGGCGAAAGCGTAACTACGCTCCCGTTGGTCGCTCCGTTACCGTCTTTCATTTAAAATGTTCTCTTTTGACGATCTCAAACAACGTCTGGCTCAGTCTCCGTTTCGTTCCCGATTTAAGCTGACGAATCGGGACAGAGCGTATATCGCTCTGCGGGGCTGGGACGAAATCCGCGCTCAGGCGCGAACGATTATCTCTCAACGGCTGGCAAGCGCGTTCCCTCTTAACGACGGCAAACAGACGCCCATGCGCGGGCACGCCGTCTTTATCGCTCAGCACGCTACCGGTTGCTGCTGCCGCGGCTGTCTCCAGAAATGGCACAATATCGCGCCCGGCAAAGCTCTCACCGACGAGGAAATAGAATACGTCTGCGACGTTCTCATTGCATGGCTGAAAGATAAAGCAGGCGACCTGTCCGGATTCGATCAGAACAGGTCGCTGTTTGAGTAATATCTTTGGATAACTCTGCGAGTTACATATTATACCGGGAAATAATTCCGCAATCGAGCAGAAGCGTCCAAATCATCAAAGCCAGCAAAATAAACAAGCCGATGTAGGACAGAATAATCATCAGGTTTTCCGGCGGCGGTGTTCCGAAAATCCATTCCCAGGCAAGGAAGACGACGTGTCCGCCGTCAACGACGGGAATAGGCAGCAGGTTGAAAACCGCCAGGTTGGCGCTGATCATGCAGGTGAAAAGCATGAGAATTCCAAAGCCGCGGTTGGCAGACTGGTACGCTACCTGAGCCAACATGACAGGTCCGCCCAAACCTTTCATGGAAACCTCGCCGGTGCAAAGGCGATGAATCATGCGGAAGACCAGCAAAAACATCTCGTTTGTTTTCTCTACGCCCATGCTGACGGATTCGCCAAAAGACGCCGCTCTGATCTTGGCAGTTTTAGCGTAGACGGTTACGCCGCGGTCTGCGATAAAGCTGTCTTTCGATTCTTCTGGCGTAACTTCGTACGTCATTGCGTCTGTATAGAGACGAACTTTTGTTCCCAATGGGTAATTCTGAATGGTATCCATCACAAAAGCCCAGTCCGGGTGATGTTCGTCGAGATTGATCTTGGGGAACTTCTCGAAATAGGAATCCCATTGAGCCTTTGTAACGCCCGCCAGCTTTTCGTCTGCCGGATATTCAGGAGGCAAAATCTGGAATCCGGTAATTTTCATCTTGGGCTGAATGCCCGCTTTGTCTGCTGGAGAGCCGGGCAGAACATAGGAAATGGTATTTGAAATTTCATAGCAGAATCCCAGTTCCGGAACCGCCAGGCTGCACTGACGCAAAATCGGGGAATAGTCTGACGTCTGTTTGACGACCAAAAGCGTAAACTTATCGCTGATAACAGAGTCGCGCTCCTTTTCCCCCTGACGCAGTTCGCGAACTCGCTGTACTCCAAGTGTAATCGACAGCGGCTCTTCTTCCCCGGATTCCTGATGTTTTTTGACTCGCTGTTCGATAACCTGCGGGAACTTCCACGGGTCAGCTATCGGGATTCCATCAAGCGTTAAAAGCTCGTCGCCAGCTTTAATTCCAGCGCGATGAGCCGGGCTGTTTGGCCGAACGCCGGTAATCTTGCCGATTTTCATAACCAGACCTAAATCCAGAGCCGGACGAGGAGGAATAACAACGTTTTTGGTTTTCAATTTAGGCGCAGAATCGTTTGAACCTTTACACGAACGATTTGGTCCAACCGTTACCTTTACGGGCTTGTCGCGATTAAAGCGGAGATATTCTGCGAAATCGTTGTACGACTTTACAGGAATTCCGTCAACCGCCTTGATACACGTATTTTCCGGCAGCGCCATTGATTTCTTTTCAGGATTATAAAACGCCTCGGCGGCGGGAGAACCCGGTCTGCCTGGCATTTTTTCAACCAGAATAAGACTGTTGGCGGGCAGAATCCCCATGACCTGGTTCATGCCGTTGCTTTTGGTTGGGATTTTCAGCTGCTCAAGCTTATCCGTGTCAACTGAATTAATCCAAACTTCCAGACCGTTTTCGGACTTCTTCCCGGACAGAGCAACGTTCTGCTGAACTTTGCTGAACGAACTGGTTTGAACGCCGTTGATGCTGACGATTGTATCGCCGGAATGCAGCCCGTTATTCCACGCCGGCGACCCGGCAACGACGGTAACCTCCGGAGGGTTCTCTTCAATGCCAGCCTGATACGCGAGAATCCCGGCAATGTACGCAAAAATCGCGTTCATCGTAACGCCGGCGACAATAATCGCCATTCGCTGCCAAACCGGCTTCGCTAAATAACTGCGCGGATCGTGAAGCAGCGTGCGCTGCTCGTCTAATGCGTCCACATCAGCCATGTCGTCTGCGCCTTTATAAATCGCCAACTTGGATTTTTCGTACTCTTCGCGAAGCTGACCGGGATTGTCTTCCTGTCCCAGCATTTTAACGTAGCCGCCCAGCGGGAACGCTCCAATGCCGTATTCCGTTTCTCCCCACTGAAATTTGCACAGCTTGCAGCCCCAGAAATCAAAACCGATATAGAATTTCTCGACTTTTACGCCGCACATTTTCGCGACGATAAAGTGCCCGAACTCGTGAATGAGAATCAGAAATCCGAATACCAGCATAACCACCAGTACGGAAATCCAAAATGATAACGAAAATAAATAGGATAATGACGACAGTAATATTACGCTCATTTTTATATTTTGAAATAAGGAATAAAGCAAAGCGCCTCAATAATTACGAATTACGCATTGACAATTGCGTCCAGTTCCCGCTGGGTCCATTGGCGAGTTTGATTGTCGATGGAAATCAACTCCTCCAAAGTTGGATGGGGAATAAATCCGGACTGCAGATGGGCGTCCACCGCTTTGCAGCAAGTCGATACAATTTCCAGGAAGGGGATTTTTCCTTCTATAAAATATTGTACGGCAATTTCATTCACTGCGTTCATTACACAGGCAGAACTTCCTCCGTATTTTACCACTTTAAGCGCTAATGACAAGCCCTTGAACCGTTTTTGCGCTAAATCTGGAGGAAAAAAATCCAATTTATGACATACAGACCAGTCCATTTGGCGAGCTGGACCTGTCGTTCTGTCTGGACAGGTTAACGCGTACTGAATCGGCAAACGCATGTCCGGCGGGCTGATTTGAGCGATTACTGACCCGTCTATGAACTCCACCATCGAATGAACGTACGATTGCGGGTGAATGACAACGGCTATCTGCTCCGCCGTCAAATTGAACAGCCATCGGGCTTCGACAATCTCAAGCGCCTTGTTCATCAACGTCGCGGAATCGATGGTTATCTTCTTTCCCATCTTCCACGTGGGATGCGCCAGCGCCTGATCAAGCGTAACCGTCTGAAGCTGTTGTTCTGAATATTCCCGGAACGGACCTCCGCTGGCGGTTAGAACGATTCTTTTTATTTCTGAATGGTTCCCGGCGCGAAGGGACTGGAATACGGCGCCGTGTTCGCTGTCAATGGGCAGCAAAGGCGCGTTGTACTTCTTCGACGCCTCAATTACAAGCTCGCCGCCGATTACCAGGCTCTCTTTGTTGGCAAGAGCGACTCTTTTTGACGCCTGCAGCGCCGCCATCGTACTTTCCAGCCCTGCTCTGCCGACGACAGCGCATACAACCGTCTGCGCCTCGGGAAGCTGAGCCAGCTGAATTAACGATTCCGGGCCTTTAAGCAAAATCGTTCCGTCTGGAAAAAGAGACTTGTCAACTTCAGACGCCGTTTGAGGATTCGCAACGGCAACGTATTTCGGACGAAACTGTTGAGCTTGCTCAATGAGCAGTTTGATGTTGTTGTGCCCTGCCAGAGCGCAGACATGCATTGTCCCGCCTGAATGAGAAATTACATCCAGCGTACTGCAGCCGATACTGCCTGTAGAACCGAGAAGAGAAATGTTTTGTATGGTCATAATAAGCGCAAAGCGCATAGAATGAAGCGCATAGTAGGGGGTTATGCGCTTTGAATTCTATACGCTAAGTTTGAGCTATGCGCTGAATGCTAAACTATTTCGCAGGAGCCTGCAGGTCCGGACGAACGCGTTTCTGAACGTCAATTTCCAGAACGCCGAAGGCGGCTTCGTGACGCTGAACAGTCATGCTCAGAGCGTGAAGAATGCGCTTGGCGGTGTAGAAGTTGGTGATGATGCGCT
>JAZUMX010000917.1:0-4162 GCA_045603865.1 Thermoguttaceae bacterium | reverse complement strand
CTCCAAAACCGGAATACGATCCAAACAAGCTGCCCGTGACAGACAATAACGCGGAAACGCTTGTAATCAATCGTTCGTCGCGAGTGATTCACATGCTTCAGCTGCTTAGTCTGGGACGGGGGTACTCGGTTGAGGAATTGAGTGAAATCTACGACCTTGACCCGAGAAGCATCAAACGGGATCTGAAACTCATTTCTGAACAGCTTCATGTTGCTGTTACATACAACCGTTCAACCAGAAAGTACGAAATCCTCGACACGCGATACGTCATGCCGTCCGTTGGTCTGACGACTCTGGAAGCGGTTTGCCTGGTAATTCTTTGCCGGGAATTCGGAATGAAAAAGACGGTTCCCTTTTTTGAAGTCGTTCATTCCGCCGCGCTCAAGATTCAAAGCCATCTCAGCCCGGAAACCTGCGATTATATCGAGCAGACGTATCAAAACGTCGATATGACCGGCGCGCCGTTGAGCATGCAGGAGGACAAACGGGAATACTACATGACGCTTCAGGAAGCCAGCCGAACGCAAAGCGTCGTTGATCTGGAGTATAATTCTTATACGGAAGAACAGGTAATTAAAACGCTGTTTTATCCGTACGCCGTTATTTTCAATCGCCATGGCTGGATGACGGTTGGTTTTTCAGCTCTTCATAACGAAATTCGCATGTTTAACGTGCTGAGAATTCTCAAAGCGCGCAAGCTGAATCTGGGATTCAAGCGTCCCAAAGACTGGACATACGAAAAGTACCTTCGCAACGCATGGAACGTCATTCCGGAAAACGGACCAGACTGGCATGTTGTTGTCGATTTCACGTTCAAAGTTGGAAGAAACGTCGAAGAAATCTACTGGCACAAAAACCAGAAAACGCACTGGATTAACGACCGCACGCTGCGTTTCGAGACTGTTGTCAGCGGTTTAAACGAGATTTCCTGGTGGATTCTCGGCTACGGCGCAGAAGCAACCGTAGTCGAGCCGAAAGAACTTCGCCAGATTATTGCCGGACACGTCAAACGATTGACGCAAACGTATCAAAACGAGTTGGGAGAATCCAGCCGTTAGCTTCTAGCTACTAGCTAATAGCTAGCGGCTAGCAGCTAATTAAAAGTGCGGCGGCCAATAGGGGACGTCAGGACGAACCTTAAACGCGCTTTTAACGGGCGCGTCATTGTTTTCTGGCGGAAGAATGTTGTTATCTGTTACGTCTTCGTCAGAACTTTGCGTCAGGTTAAAAGATTGCGGGCTTTCTTCAGGGGTGTCTTCAATACTGCGCGTTTGCGGTTGAGAGAAACTACTTAACGTTAAAGGCTTCTGTTCCGGAACTTCCATGCTTCTTTCTGTGGTAAGCTGAATATTCATTTCCTGTTTAGGCATGGTTTTAGGCATATAGTTGTTATCCCGCTGCGCCAGTTGGAAAGAATCGTTTCTGGGAGCGGTAATAACCGCAGCCAGTTTTTGTCTGTTAAGAAATTCGTGAATGGCAGGATATGAACTGTAAAGCGCCTGATTTTCGCCAGGAACGTTAGCCAGCGTAACGCCGATTAGATATCCGTCTTTGGAAAACAGACCGCCGCCGGAACGTCCTTGAACAGACGCGCCAGACGCGTACATGTTCGCCGGACCGAGACATTTGTTGATAGCAACGATTTGACTGGGCTGAACGGTCGGAGCGCGTCCGTTATCGCAGCCCGCGCTGGCAACGGCGCTGCCGCGAAGAGCCTGATAGTTCAACGGCGCAACAGGAATAATCGCAACCGGATTTTTAATTTCAATGCAAATCAATCCCAAGTCGCTTTCTTCGTCGTGACTAATATACTTCGCTTCAATGTTTTGAGGAGCCGACATTCCGAACATGTCAACTTCAATTCTTCCGCCGTGCTCTTTGGCAAATTCGCGGAAAAGATGTCCGCACGTTAAAATCAAAGCGCGATTGTTGCGAGAATCGATAATCGTTCCTGTTCCATGATCGCAGACAGAGGTTTTCACGCGAATGCGAACCGTTGAAGCTAAAAGGCGTTCTGGAGCTAAAAGATCGGCGGATTTTGATTGAGCCAACGGAGCCGGTTCGTTTTCAATTTTGTTTTTAATAACCGCCGGAATATTTTGAACGTTATTATTTGCAACGCAAGGGACGCATGCCTGAGCCGCTTGAGCCTGCTGACGTTTTCGCTGCATGGCGTAGGCATCGTTAATGCCTTTCTGACAGACCGCCGCCAGTTCAGTAGGCGCCTTTATGCCAACAGCTCGGTAAACGACCCGACCGTCAGAAACCATTATAAAACATGGGATATTGGTAACGCCGAACTTCTGCGCCGCAGCCGGATCTTCGTTGACGTTAATGCTCCGAACAGGATATCCCGCTTTTTTGAGCTGATCAATAACCGGTCTCATGGCGCGGCAGGGCGGGCACTGAGAACCATAGAAATCCAAAAGAACCGTATTAGCTGGCGGTACACCCTGTGCAGAACGACTTTCAGACGCCAAACCAAACAAAAATGTCAAAGCGATCAAAGCGGTCAACGCACGACATAAACAGACGTTTTGGTTCCTCATGAATAAATTCTCCATCGTGAGAACGCCTCAAAAAAAAGGGAAATGTCAGCTTCATGCCAGGCATTTCGGAAAGAGGCTTTCTCAATTAAATCGAAATCCTTTTCTTATCCGTCAAGCGAACGTTTTCAATCCATTGAAAACGATTCCGTACTATTGCAATTTTTCCAACTTTTCGCAAGAACAGTTTTGAAACTTTTTCAGAAAAATTTTAAAAAAAGACCCGTGCGTTAAAATGAGAGACATAGGAGATATGGAGATAAATGTTTTCAACAGGTATTCAATTTACAAATCAGGTTATTTTTGTAATTATTTTACTCATTTTTAAACAAATTGCGCTCTCTTTTAAAATTTTCCTGTTTTTTTGACGAACCCTATTTGATTTTTTTCGTCTAATAAGTATAATATATAGATGGATAATCACTATTCCTGATTAAGTCAAAGCAACTCTTAATTCCTGTTTTATCAATACCATGAACCGCATTATGAAAAATCCTGTTATTCGCAAAGGCTTTACACTTGTTGAATTGTTGGTCGTCATGACGATTATTGCAATTATTATTGGCTTGACGCTGCCAGCGGCCAACGTTGCCCGTGAGTCCGCTCGAAGAACGACTTGCGTTAACAACCTGACGCAAATTTCCCGCGCCATGACGGCGCACGTAACCGCGCAGGGATTCTTCCCGTCAGGCGGTTGGGGATACTGGTGGATTGGCGAACCGGATTGCGGCTACGGATCTCAGCAGCCCGGCGGCTGGCTTTTCAGCATTCTCGACTACATGGAACAGGGCAACGTCCGCAACCAGGGCTTGGGGTTGAACGATACCGCCCGCGCCAACGCTATTCGAGACAGAATGAGAAACCCGATTCCGATTATCAACTGCCCAACGCGCCGAACCAGAAATATTTATCCCACCAAAGACGGCGAAGCGGATAAATACATGACTCAGGCAAGCGACCATTCTTTCGTTGGTTTGAAAGGAACAAACTCTGCTCCAATTCAGTATGTGAAACAGGTTTTGGAATGCATCAAAGGCGACTACGCAACTAACGCCGGCACTTTTGGACACGACATCGCTGGAAGCGGACTGCCAGCCATGGTAAACGCGCACTCGTATAAATACAAGGAAGGTTATACTTTGCGAGACTACTCCATGAAATATGTAACTGACAGTACAGACAGCACCGGTGGGTTGAACGGCGTTACCTTTTTGTTCAGCGAAGTTACTCCGGACGAAGTGGAAGACGGATTGACTAACACGTATATGGTTGGCGAGAAATACCTCAATACCGCTAAATACATCGTTGACAATAACGACAGCAACGGCGACAACGAATCCGCCTACGACGGCGCCGACAACGACAACCAGCGTATTTGCTCCGGCGGTCCT
This sequence comes from Thermoguttaceae bacterium, assembly GCA_045603865.1. Classification (GTDB taxonomy): domain Bacteria; phylum Planctomycetota; class Planctomycetia; order Pirellulales; family Thermoguttaceae; genus RUG11551. The sequence continues at coordinate 225 of JAZUMX010000917.1, read as the reverse complement.
GGTCAGGACAGAAAAGGCACAGACTGGACGGAACCGTTTGGCTCTGCCCACGCAGTTTCCTTCAACATGGCGTTTTGCGACGGTTCCGTCAGACGCGTCAATTACAATATTAATACCGACATTCACAGAAATCTTTGCAACCGCCGCGACGGCAACAAGATCACAGACTGGACTGCTATTAGCGACTAATTGAGCTTCTAGTTTCTAGCTTCTAGCCTCTAGCTT
>JAZUMX010000916.1:0-2430 GCA_045603865.1 Thermoguttaceae bacterium | reverse complement strand
AAACGGAACAGGCGAAGCCAACATCACTGGTGGAACCGTCGCTTTGACCTACATTATGTACGCCGGTCTTTACAACAAGGGGACTATTAATATCTCCGGCTACAATACTTCTATTACAGCTGACGGCAGCATTATTGTTGCTTACGACACAAAATCCAAAGACGATCCTGAAAATAAAGGCGGCAGACTCGTAATCAGCGGCGGTACTGTTACAACCAAGGACGACATTCTTGTCGCTAACAAAGCGAATTCAACTGGTACTCTTGTAGTCAACGGCGGAACTTTAAGTGCAAAAGACGAACTCCGCGTTGGCGACGCCGGCGACGGTAAAATGACCGTTAATGGCGGAAACGTTACTGTTTCCGGATTAGCCAACGTTGCGTACGCTGCCGGGTCAACTGGGGATCTTTCCATTAAAAACGGAACCGTAAATCTTACCAATTCCGGAGCCTCGTTCCGCATTGCCCGCTACGGCGAAGGTTCGGTTGAAGTTCTTGAAGGCGGTAATCTTATTGTTGAGAATAATTCAACCCAGCTTGGCTACTACTCCGACAGCTATGGAACGCTTACTGTTGACGGAGGATACGCGAAACTTAAAAAACTCGATATTGGTTATGCTTCTGGAGCAACCGGATATTTCGAAATGAAAGACGGAAGAGTCGAGATTCTCGCCGTTACAGACGGTAATGAAATCAACGTTGGTTATAAAGGTTACGGCTACGCCAAGATTTCCGGCGGCGAAGTCAACATGGTCAGCCTTCGCGTCGGTCGTGACAGCGGCTCGTTCGGTCAGCTGACCATTGAAGGAGACGGCGTCATGAACCTGACCAGCGCCGCAAGAATCTGCGCCAATACCGGTTCTGAAGGTCATGTGTTCATTAAGGGCAACGGACAGATGAACGTTACCAAAGAATTGACAATTGGTCAAAATGCCTATGGTACGGTTGAGGTTTCCGGCGGTCAGCTTAACGCCTATCCGATTAATATTAATAACGGTAAATTAGACGTTTCCGGCGGCGTTGTCCGCAGCAATCAGATTCTTGTTGCCAATGGTTCGTCAATGACTCTTTCCGGCGGGACCATGAACGTTGGCGATGTAAACGTGTATTCCGGAACAACTGCCGAACTCAATGGCGGAACGCTCAATGTTGGTTCGTTTGTCAACGAAGGATGGACGTCTCTTAATGGGACAACAATCAATTTGGGAACCAGCGGCGTTATCAATTCAACTGGATCGTTCAATGCTGCAAGCGGCTCCGTTGTCGTTAATCCTAATAATTATGCGTACTCTGCAGGCGACCAGCTTCTCATTGGTCGTTTTTCAGAATCTTATACGGCTGACGCAATTAAAGGTATGACAACCGTTCCGGATGGCTGGACGACGGCTGTGGTCGATATCAACGGATACGCGGCTGTAATTGCTCAGTACGGTTCCGAGCCGACAGGCGTTAAAGTCTGGAACCCGGGAACAGAGGCTAATATGAGCAGCGCCAGCAGCTGGTCAGGCGATACGTCTAACAATACCGGATTTGTTCTCGGCGGAACGAACAAGTTCAAGGACTTCTCTGGAGATCTTGTTCTTGTAGACGGTACAAATACATTTTCCATCAACGCGCCCGTTCCGTCCGGACATTTATTGATTAATGACGGCGGAACTACCACCTACGGAAGCGATACTATTTCAATGAACGGAACGCTCATTGTCAACGGCGGTACATTCCAAACCAAAGACGGCAAGACCCTTGTCATTGCCGGTACGGAATCCGCTCCAGCGTACGTGGAAGTCAACGGCGGAAATCTTATCACAACCCGCCGACTTACAATCGGCAACGTCGCTTCTTCTAATGGATTGCCAACTGCCAAGGTTGTTATCAATGGCGGAAACGTCCAGGTCGGCGCCGACAGCGGCGGTTTGCACATTGGCGAAATGGAAACCGCTGGTACGGTTGCAGAGTTGGAATTAAACGGCGGCGTATTGCAGGTCAATAACCAGAGACCGTCTTACTTCGGCAGCGGCGCGGATTCTTCCGCCAAGTTTACCCAGACAAACGGTAAATTCACAACCGACGGTCCTCTGTATCTGGCAACCGGAGACAGATCTACAGGAACGATGTCAATTTCCGGCGGCATCTTTACAACGTCCAATACAATTGACGTTGCAACAGGAGCCAATTCTACCGGAACTGTAGAAGTTTCAGGCGGATCCTTAATTACGACAAGTACGCTGACCCTTGCAACAGGAACCGACTCAACAGGCATTCTCAACGTCTCGGGCGGCAAGGTTAAAGCTAAGAACATTAAAGTCGGCCGCGCTGGCGCGGGCGAAGCCGCTCAGCTCAATATCACCGGCGGCATCGTTGAAGTAACCAGCGCCATGTACGGTTCAGACAGCTCGCCGTCCGGAAACGTTTCGATCTCCGGTACCGGACA
>JAZUMX010000915.1:0-1669 GCA_045603865.1 Thermoguttaceae bacterium | reverse complement strand
AATGCTTATTGCTTACTGGGCGTCAAGCCACCTTGCCCACGTTCCAAACGCAGTTCAGAAAGGAGGCGCGCGCTAATGTTTAATTTCGCTCATTCCCTTTCTGTATTCCTTCTGGCGCAAGCCGACGTCGAACGCGACATGTTTCAGTGGGGGCGAATCCATCAAAATACAGACTGGATTCTGCCGCTGCTGGTTGTCGGCGTGATGTTCCTGTACGTCTACCGGATTTATAAAAAAGACGCTGTCGAGACCGCCCGCCCGCTGCGCTGGTTGTTGCGAACGCTGCGCTGCATTGCCATTTTGGCGCTGCTTGTCATGTACCTGCAGCCGCAATGGCGTCACGAAAAAGAGTCCACCATTCCCAGCCGGGCGGTGATTTTCGTCGACTCCTCGTTGAGCATGGCGATTGCCGATCAGCCCGCAGAAAAAAGCGGGACTGAAAAAATCCGCCGTTGGGACGCCGTCAAGTCGGTTCTGACTGACGAGCCGTTTATAGACGCACTGCGCGAAAAGCGGGACGTCCAGATTTTAACCTTCGATTCCGGCGTCAAAGAGCTGGCGTTCCTGACAAAGAAAGGCGACAAGCCGGAACAGGACGGCAAAGCAGACGACGAAAAGAAAAAAGACGAGAAAACAACGTCCGCTAAAGTTGTAACAGACCTCGGCGCTGTCGACCCCCGCGGACAGCAGACGGCGTTGTCAGACGCAGTTTCCGCCTGGCTCAATACGCAGCGCAACACGCCCTTGTCGGCGGTCGCGGTTCTTTCAGACGGCGCGCAAAACGTCGGGGCGACTCCCGAAGCGGACGCCGTCTCGGCGGCGGAACGCCACTTGATGGTTCACACCGTTGGCGTCGGCTCGGCGGAAATTCCCGCTAACGTCCGCGTTTACAACGTTCAGGCGCCCCAGCGCGTTCAGCCCAACGACCCGTTCTCTGTTACAGCGTTCATTCAAAACCAGTCCTACGAAGGGAAAACCGTCGTCATCGACTTGATGGAAACCCCGGAAGGCAAAACGGAAGAGACGCTCTCGTCAACGCAAAGCGTCGTTTTGGGAACGGACAACGAGCTGCAAAAGGTCGCCTTTGAAGTTCCCCCGCAGCCGGTTGGGAAAAAGAAATACACCGTAAAAGTCCGCGCGTTGGCGAACGAATCCGACAAGACCGACAATTCCGACTCCGTCGTTGTCGAGTCCGCTGACCGGAAATTGCAGGTTCTGCTTTTTGCCGGCGGACCGTCGAGAGAATACCAGTTCCTCCGCACCCTTTTGGCGCGCGACAAATCCATGGAAATGGACACGCTCTTGCAAACCGCCATTGGAAACATCTCTCAGGAAGGACGCAAAATTCTTTCCGAATTCCCCGTCACGCAGCAGGAGCTTTTCGCCTACGACGCGATTATTGCCATCGACCCCAATTTCAACGACTTGACGGCGGAACAGGTTCAAGCGCTGGAAAAATGGATTGGCGATCGGGCGGGCGGCATGATTTTCATCGCCGGTCCGGTTTACCTCGGCGAGCCGATTCACTCCTGGCGAGAAAACGAAATCTGCAAACCCATTTTGAAGATGTTCCCGGTCGAGTTCCCGCGACAGTTTTCCACCTCCGGGGCAAGCCGCCAGACGGCGTCGTCCCCCTTCCCACTCCAGTTTACTCGAGAGGGAACGGAAG
>JAZUMX010000914.1:0-8753 GCA_045603865.1 Thermoguttaceae bacterium | reverse complement strand
AAAGGAACTTTAATAAGGGATGACAGATAAAGAATTAAAAACCTTAAAAGACAGCCTTTGGCATGCGGCGGACGTTCTTCGCAGCGGCGCGCATCTGGCGGCGAACAAGTACGGTCAGCCGATTCTCGGGCTGATCTTTTTGCGGTATGCCGACATCCTGTTCAAACAGCATAAGAACGAGATTGAGAAGGAATTCGCCCGGCTTGCCGGCACCCGCATGGAAAAGACAAAGAAGGAAATCGCCATTGAGAAATGCGGGTTCTTCCTGCCGGAATGCGCCTATTACGATTTCATCAACGACTCGCCCGACACCGCTGCAAAAGCCCGCGTCGTAAAAGAGGCGATGGAGGCTATCGAAAAGGAAAATCCCAAAATGGAGGGCGTTCTCCCGAAAGACGTTTACGCTCAGCTCGTTCCGGAAGAAGAGCCGGAACTGCTGTCGAACATCGTCCGCATTTTCAAGGACATTCCCGAAAACTGCACCGTCGATATTTTCGGCGAGATTTACGAATATTTTCTCGGCAATTTCGCGCTGGCGGAAGGGAAAGACGGCGGAACGTTCTATACGCCCCCGACGGTTGTTCGGTACATGGTCGAAGTCCTTGACCGCCAGCCCGGCGACAAAAAGTTCCTCGATCCCGCCTGCGGTTCCGGCGGTATGTTCGTTCAGGCGGCGCGATACATGCACGCTCACAACGCCAGCGAAACCGAGCAGATGAAATTCCGCTGCTACGGCGTGGAGAAGGAGCCGGACACGGTCAAGCTCGCGAAAATGAACCTGCTGCTCAACAACGTGCGCGGCGAGATTACCGAAGCCAACTCGTTCTATTCAGACCCGTACAACGCTTTCGGCGCGTTCGATTACGTGATGGCTAATCCGCCTTTTAACGTAGACGAAGTTTCCTTTGACCGCGTCAGCGGCGACCCCCGTTTCAATACCTACGGCGTGCCGCGCAACGCCTCTAAATCCACAAAGAAGGCTTCAGATAAAAAGGAGACGGTTCCCAACGCCAACTATCTGTGGATCGACTATTTTGCTACCGCTTTGAACGAGCAGGGCAGGGCGGCTCTGGTCATGGCAAACTCCGCCTCAGACGCCGGCAAGAGCGAATTCGAAATCCGTAAAAAGATGATCGAAGAAGGGATTATCAGTCAAATGGTAACGCTGCCGTCGAACATGTTCTCTACGGTTACGCTGCCCGCTACGCTCTGGTTTTTCGACAAACGCAAGCCGCAGACGGACAAGAAGGACGAGATTCTGTTCATCGACGCCCGCAGCGTCTTTACTCAGGTAGACCGCGCACACCGCAAGTTCAGCGACGAGCAGATCAAAAACCTCGGCATTATTACCCGTCTTTATCAAGGCGACTCCGCCGCCTTTACCGCTTTAATCGCGGAATACCAATCCGCGCTGACGGACGCGCCGGAGGAATCCGACGACAAGGAAACCAGGACGAAATCGTACTGGCAGGCGCAGATCGACTGGCTGACCGAGCGGTTCCCGGACGGCGTCTATCGAGACGTTATCGGGCTGTGCAAGGCGGCGAAACTCGACGGCGAGGACGGTATAATCGACCAGGACTACTCTCTCAACGCCGGGCGCTACGTCGGCGTGGTTATTGAAGACGACGGCATGACCGAGTCGGAGTTCCAGGAAACCATGCTCGGACTAAACGCGGAATTTGAATCGCTCAACGACGAGGCGAAGAAACTGGAAAAGCAGATCGCCGGGAATATTAAGAAGCTGTTTGGGGAGTGAGAAATGGGAAAAAAACAAAAGAACTAGGGAGAAAACTAGGGAGAAAATAAAACTCTCAGCAGTGTTGAGAGTTTTAAATGCTTGACAAACCAAAACTCTCATCAGTGATGAGAGAAATTATACGGAAAACCAAAAGCGTCAATGACCCAATTTGAGAACAATATAGGGTTTAGGAAATGAGAATGAAATATACCACAAAAACAATCGATGAATTATGTGAAAAAATAACAGATGGAGCGCATAATTCTCCAGAAGAATGCATAGATGGTCCTTATCCGATGTATTCTTCAAAGGATATGCTTTATGGTGGTTTTTCTGATTCAGACGTGAAAAGAATCTCTGATCAAGACTATAAAAAATTAGTAGCGCAAGATTGCCAGCCTAAAAAAAATGACATTTTAATCATTAAAGATGGCGCAAATTATTTAAAATATGCTTTCAAAATTCCTGAAAGACTTGATGCGGTAATTCTTTCATCAATAGCGATTCTTCGTCCGAATACAAGGATAATTGATCCGGACTATTTTACATATTTATTGCGTACTGATTCAATTAGGCGAGCAATGTCAAACTTCGTTTCAGGCGCTGCTATACCTAGAATCGTCCTTAAAGATTTCAAGAGGATGAAGCTGAGATTTGTTATCGATATTAATTGTCAACGCGAAATTGCAAATATTTTAATATCATACGACAACCTGATAGAAGTCAACAACAAACGGATCAGATTATTGGAGCAGATGGCGGAAAACCTGTATAAGGAATGGTTCGTCCGGTTCCGCTTTCCCGGTTACAAATCCGCCGAGTTTGAAAACGGAATACCAAAAGGCTGGGAATATACTCGTTTTGCAGAAGTTTATAATTATGACCGTGGTGTTTCCTATACAACCGAAGAAATTGAATGTGTTGAAGGCGAAAATCTTATAAACCTTAAAAACATTCAGGGATTTGGCGGTTTTCGAAGAGATGGAACGAAATTATTTAGTGGTCAGTATAAACCAGAACAAGTTGTTAAATATAAAGATCTGGTTATGGGCGTAACAGATATGACCCAAGATAGACGTACTGTTGGCGCAGTTGCACTTATTCCAAATATTCGAGGTGTTATAAGTGCAGATTTAATAAAACTTTCATCAAAAATTAACAATGTTTTTTCATATTGTATGTTTAGATGGGGTTTTTATTCGAAGTATGTTTCGCAGTTTGGTAATGGTGCAAATGTAATTCATCTTAAACCGTCGACTATTGCAAATAAAAAATTTCTTATCCCGGCTGAAAAGATAATTACTGCTTTTACGAAACTTGTAGATCCAATAGTAGATCATATAGAAAGCTTATATGCAGAAAATAAAAACCTTATCAAGCAGCGTGACCTGCTTCTTCCTCGTTTAATGAGCGGAAAATTGGAGGTGTAAAAATGGAACGGATTCCTTTTCCACAAAGATTAAAAAATGCGAATGACGATTATTACACGGAATATACTCGTCTCTATTTTTTATTTTATATCCAAAAGATACAATTTATTTCTAATACTAACATAACCTTGAAGGATTTTTGCAATTTCAGTTTTAAGAAATTACCTTTCCGTGAAACATGTCTCACACTGTCAGACTTTGACAAAACTCGAGGTTTCTGTTTTGAAAAGATTCCACAAAATTTCAATCTCGATTATTTATTGGACTTTTGTGAGTACACATACAACCTTATCTTTTTTAGTCAAAGGTATAACACTGTATTAATTACATTGAATTTGAACAATGTAATCAATGATTATATCCATCAATTAACAGCCGTTATTGAAAAAATAGGGTATATGAAAAGTGTTAAAGATAATCTCTTTTTCTTCGTTCAGAAAGACCAAGTTGTAATAGCGGCAGCCGAAAAAGTAGATCCAAACCTGTCGCCCAGATTGTTCGAATTTAATCATCGCTCCTTGAAAGGCAATCTTGAACGAAAATGGGAAATATTGCTTGCTATACATCATGACCTTGAACCACAGCTTAAGAATCATAGGATTAAACAATTCAATTCTTCATTAGAGGATAATCTCTCAAGTTTTTTTAATAATCTAGACTTGAGACATAATAATGTAGATCAAAACGGCGGCAATTATTATAAACCATTTGTTGCTAATATGAAAAAGGAAGAAATTGAACACTGGTACGATACTATTTACCAGATGTGCTTGCTCGCATTCCTGGGATTGGATTATTTAGACCATAAGGACAAGTTTGAGCAACTAAATCAAATTGAGCAACTAAAACAAAATATTCGTCCGCAAAAATCATAAGGGTTTGACCATCATGCATAACTTCATTTCCGAAAAAAACATCGAAATTGAAAAGATTATGATAGTTAATCAACGACTTATTCGTCAGCGCGACTTACTTTTGCCCCGCTTAATGAGCGGAAAATTGGAGGCGTAAAAATGGATTGGATATTTAATGGAATCGGAACCCATATAGTCGAGATTCTACTAACATTGATTTTTGGTGGGACGGCTGGTTTTGTTATAAGAAATAAAATGATGCAATCTCAAAATGCAAAAAACAACTCAATTCAATCACAAATTGGTAACATCAATGTAAATAATAGCAATGGTGAAGCTAATGAGATAGGTGATAACAGCCAAAATCAAGTTGCCGGCAATGCTTCAACCCAAATTCAAGTACGTAAATTAACGGTTAAACATGGAATATCTGAAAAGCGTGTGAGACAGATTATTCGAAAACAAGTTAAGCAATTAACTGTATATACACAAGAAGCAGTCGCTACAGCGTCTGAAAGAATTAACAAACTTGAAAATGCGTATATCCAATTAGCCCAAAAAATGGGTGGGGCGTTTGAAGAATTTTATGATCCAGCTTTTCGACTTCTTTTGCGTGACACTGCAGAAAGAGCCGCTGCGACGGAACGAGAGGAAGATTACGATCTTCTTTCTCAACTTTTGATTTGTTATATACAAAAAGGAAGCGAGATAAAAAAACGAGCTGGAGTTCATCATGCTATTAAAATAGTGGGTGAAATTGATAGCGATGCCTTATGCGCTCTAACAATTGCTCATACAATCAATAGCTTGAGACCAATGTCTAAAACGTGTAGTGACGTGTTAAAAATGCTTGATGGTTTTTTTTCAAAACTTCAGTATATGAAACTTCCGTCGGATACTTTATGGGTAGATCATCTTGATATTTTAGGAGCGATACGAATAAATAGTTTTGGGAAACTAAGATCGCTGATCGATATTTATTCTGATGCTATGGATGGTTGCGTATGCGTTGGAATTAAAAAAGATTCTCCGCAATTTGAGCAAGCGATCTCGATTCTTTCAAAACATATAAATGTTGAACAATTTCTGGTTGAAAACGAATGTCTTGAAGGATATGTTCGTTTGAATATAGCCCGAAAAAGCCAAATTAATACTATAAAACTTTCAACACCCCAAACAAACAACGAGCCTGATTTAATATCACCCTTACCGAAAGAAATAAAAGATGCTTTATATAAGGTTTTTGATCTTTATTCCAACGATCCAATTCTTATGATTCAAGTGAAGCAAAATTTTGCGAGAATGTTTGATCAATATGAGAATATATCAAAAATTAAGCAGTGGTGGGAAAGTATTCCACTAGGATTTGAGATAACTTCAGTTGGAAGAGTTCTTGCACACACTAACGCGAAACGATGTGATCCAACTATACCTGATTTGGAATTATAATGTTTCGGCATAAAGTATTTACAGGGAATCAACAATAATGAAAAACTTCATATCCGAAGACAACATCGAACAGGCGATTCTGCAGAAGCTGGGGGCGGAGCCGTTTGGCTACGACGTCCTGCGCTGCGACGCCTCGCCGGATAAACGGGAAACTCTGCCGGACGGGACGGGTCGCGACAATAAAAAGCAGTGCGTTCTGCCGCAGGTTTTGCGTTCGGCGCTGGCGCGGATCAATCCCGACGTTCCCGGCGAAAAGCTGGAGGAGATCGCCCGGGATCTGTGCCGGGATTTCTCCTCTTCGGATATAATCGCAACCAACTACAAGTATTACAACCAGATCCGAAACGGCGTTACGATTTCCCTGCGCCGTAACGGGAAAGAGGATTTCGCCCATGTAAAACTGGTTGACTTCGCTAACCCGGCAAACAATACGTTCACCGCGGTTTCTCAAATGTGGATTCAAGGGCGGGTCTATTGGCACAGACCGGACGTTATCATTTTTATCAACGGTCTGCCGATGGTGTTCGTCGAGCTGAAAAACAGCATCGTCAAGGTGGAAGAAGCGTATAATAAAAACCTTCAAAGCTACCGGAAAGACATTCCGAATCTGTTTGCATTCAATCAGATCTGCGTCCTGTCCAACGGGCTGGAAACGCGGCTGGGCGCGTTCAACGCCACGTATAATCATTTCTTCGAGTGGCTCAAAGTGGCGTCTGAAAAGGAACGTCCGGACAGAAAGGCTATCAAAAACGCCGCGGCTGTGGGAAAAAGCTCCGTTCGTTATTTTATCGACGGTCTGCTTCCCAAAGAGCGCTTGATCGACTACGTCGAAAACTTCGTTATGTTCCGCAATCAGAAGAACAAGATTATCGCCAAAAACCACCAGTATTTCGGCGTGAACAATCTGATGGAATCGGTAATAAACCGGAAGAATCTGCAGGGCAAGCTGGGCGTTTTCTGGCATACGCAAGGATCGGGCAAATCGTTTTCCATGGTGTTTTTTGTCCGTAAAGCGCGGCGGAAGATTCCCGGCAATTTCACGTTTCTGATTATTACCGACCGCGAAGATCTGGACAATCAGATACACAAGAACTTTGTTAAAACCGAAGTAATCGGGGCAAAAGTAGAATGTCAGCCGAAAAACGGGCAGCAGCTGCGCGAATATCTGCAGACCAACAAGGCGTTCATCTTTACGCTGATTCATAAGTTTCACTACGACAAAGACAAAAAGTATCCTGTTCTGTCCACGCGGGACGATATTATTGTCCTTGTTGACGAAGCGCACCGGACGCAGTACAAGGACTTGGCGGAAAATATGCGAACGGCTCTGCCTAACGCCAACTATATCGCCTTTACCGGCACGCCGCTGCTGGGCAGCAAGCGGCTGACCAATCAATGGTTCGGCAACTACGTTTCCGAGTACAATTTCGCGCAGTCGGTTGAGGACGGGTCAACGGTTCCGCTGTTCTATTCCCGCCGCGTGCCGGAAGTGGGGCTGAAAAACGATTTCCTGGACGACGACGTTGTTACAATTATCGAAGAAGAAAACCTGAACGAGGACGAAACCCGGAAGCTGGAAAATTCAGCGTCCCGCATTCTTGAGGTTATCAAACGCGAAGACCGCATTGACAAGATCGCCCGGGATATCGCTCATCATTTCCCGCGGCGCGGATTTCTCGGCAAAGGAATGGTCGTTTCCGTCGATAAGTACACCGCCGTGAAAATGTACGACAAGGTTCAGCATTACTGGGCGCTCGAAAAGCAAAAGATTACGCAGGAGCGCAACGCCGCCCAAACGCAGGAAGAGCGCGACAGACTGACGCAGATTCTGAATTATATGAATCGCGTTGAAATGGCGGTCATCGTCTCCGAAGAAGCGGACGAAGTTGTGAAGTTCCAGAAGCAGGGGCTTGATATTACAACGCACCGACAGAAAATGAACGAGATTACGCCGGAAGGTGCTGATATTGAAGATCGGTTCAAAGACCCGAACGATCCGTTGCAGCTCGTGTTCGTCTGCGCGATGTGGCTGACGGGGTTCGACGTGGAGAATCTCTCTACGCTCTATCTGGACAAGCCCATGAAAGGGCATACGCTCATGCAGGCTATCGCCCGCGCCAATCGCGTCTATCCCGGCAAACCGTGCGGAATTATCGTCGATTACGTCAACGTGTTTAAGTACATGCAGAAAGCTCTGACCGAATACGCAACCGGCGACGATGGAACCGAGTTCCCGGCGAAAGACATCGATCAGCTCATAACGCTGATAAACAACGCCGTCGACGAGGCGGACGAATTCCTGCTCGGTCTGGGCGTTGATATGGGCGCGGTTTTAGCTATTCCGGAATCGCAGCCCGTCAGCCGTCTGGATATGCTTCGCGACGCGTATAATATCATCGTTTCCAACGACGACAACAAGGAGAAATTCAAAGTTATTCTCAATACGCTGATGAATCTGTACGAGGCGTCCCGTCCTGAGATTTTCGAAAAGAACTGGAGCAATAAAAAGTTTCCTCCGCTGGCTTATTTGTTCAAGCTGTTTAACCATGCCATCGACGACGAAAAGATCAACCGCGCGCGAATTCGGCTGGCTCAGACGCTTGACTTCAGCGTTTCCTCTCAACGGGCGGAAAACAACGACGACGGGTTTGTTATCCATCAGGGCAAAGTCATTGACCTTTCCAAAGTCAACGTGGAAGCGCTGAGAAAGGAAATCAAACTCGCAAAATACAAGGCGATTGAGATTGACGACCTCAAAGCGTTTATCGAACAGGCGCTGGAACAGGCGCTCCGCCGCAACGTTACGCGGCAAAAGTTCTCTCAGCGGTTCCGCAGCATAATCGACCGATACAACGCCGGCGGTTCCGAAAACGAAGAGTACTACGAGCAGCTTTTGAAGCTTATTGAGGATCTCAAAAAGGAAGACAAGCGGGCGGACGCCGAGGGATTGTCAGAAGAAGAACTCGAAATCTACGATTTATTGATTGCCGGAAAGAAACTGACAAAGGAGGAAGAGCAGAAGGTCAAGCTGTCGGCAAAGAATCTGTTCAAAAAACTTTCTTCCGCCAAGAAAGAGCTTATGGTTGTCGACTGGTACAAGGACGAACAGCCGCGCGCCAGAGTGAAATCGGCAATCGAAACGTCGCTGGACGCCGATCTGCCGCGCTCGTATGATAAAGAGACGTTCTCGGTCAAGATTGATTTGCTCCTGTCGCACTTTATCGACATGGCTGTACAGGGTTACGGCTGGGTAGCGTAAGCGAGCCGGGGTGCGTAAGC
>JAZUMX010000913.1:0-4652 GCA_045603865.1 Thermoguttaceae bacterium | reverse complement strand
AAGGTAAATAACTCGCGTAACGAGATTGCCTCGTAAAGCCTCTTTGATGTCTTCCAAAGAGATTTCAACGACAATCGGGTTTTGAACTTCTTTGAAGTCGGAGGCCAAGCGGTCTTAGGAAGACAACACTTAGCTACAACTCCTTGGCTCACAGAACGACATGGCTACGATCCGACTTCTTCAAGGTAAATAACTCGCGTAACGAGATTGCCTCGTAAAGCCTCTTTGATGTCTTCCAAAGAGATTTCAACGACAATCGGGTTTTGAACTTCTTTGCCCTTGGGTGCGTAAATTCGGTCGATAACTTCCAGCGTTGGATAGAGTTCTGCGCCTTGAGCGTCCAAAAGCGGGAAGTTGGTGATTCGGATTCGATAAACCTGTCCAATGAGCAGTCCGACAACGTTGGGCATGGGCTTTAACGGCGTGAATTCTCCCTGATACGTCATGGATATATTGACGCCTTTCGGTCCGGTAATCAGGACCGGCTGATAGAATCCTTGAACCGGACCGCCCATGTGTAAACGCTGCTGACCAAGAAAACCGGGCGCGCGAACGCCTGCGCTGTTATAATGCACCGGCGGAACGCCAACCGCAGAACGCTGGGAATAAGATACCGAGGCGGTACTGAGCATAATCAATACTGCCAGACAGGAAGTTAATGCGCGTCTGATTGCGTTTGAGTAAACGTTCATCCCTGAACCGTCCATGGTTAAAGTTATTGCAAACCGGCATTTATCCAATCATACCGGCAGACGATTAGTCTGATTTGTTGTTATTTTCTGAAAAAATGGCGCATAATTTGGCTCTGCGCGGTCTTATCAGAATAATCCCTATATTTTTATATCGGCTAATTATTTAGAGAATTCCAACGAAAAAACCGTCTGAACCGGATTTTTTTGCTTTCCGATTCAGACGGTTAAAGTGCGTTATGACGAAATCGAGGATTCGGCTTGCCCGAGTTCGGGGCGTTTTAGCCGCTGCCGAGGCGGCCTGGTTGGTTACGGAAGAGGACGAGTTGCGTCAACCGTATTGCGTTTGTAGTTTCGTTCGGTCTTGTTTCCCGTATAAGCGTTGGGAACGTAAGCCGGAGTGGGGATTCCGCTGGGGGTCATCTGCGGCGGGGCTCCGTAAGCCGGGCCGGAAACTCCAGAGACGTAGTAGTTCGGATTTCCCGCGCCAGCGGCGGACATGTAGGGGCTGCCCATGGAAACCGGCTGTCCGATGCCTTGACCTTCAATGCCGCCTTTCTGGATGTCGATGTTGCCCAAGCGAACGATCGCCATGATCGAACCGCGGCGAGCCGCTTCGGTGATCGGGTCTACGCCCGGATCAAGGCGGGTGCTGACCAGCGTGTCAGGCGTTCCAACGGCAATCGCCAGTTCCTGGAATTCCGGATCGGGCAGATAAATGACCTTGGTTACGAAGTTGCCGCTGAGAACCTGAGTAATGTCTTCGTCGGTGAACGAAACCGAAATAGCCTGATGGGTCAGGAATTCGACGGTGCGGGGGGTAACCGGAGCAATTTCCAGAGTCGGATAAAGTTCAACGCCTTCGCGTCCCGGAATGTGGGACAGCTTCAGACGATAAATGCCGTTCTGCGGGAAGTTCTCGCGTCCGGGGCAAACCAGTTCCGGAGAATCAAACGCGCCGACAGCGGAAATGTCCCACTGAATTCGGGCGCCAGCCGGGCCGATAAAGGAAACCTGAGACGTCTGTACCGGACCAGGCGCCGCTCCATACTGCTGACCGGCGATAACGCCTGGACCAGGTCCGACAACCGCCGGATTATTGGCGTTGACAACCATCGGACCCGTTCCCATACGGGCAGCGCGGCGCATGGCAGGAGCGCTAGCGCCGTAACCCGCTCCGACCGCTCCGTAAGGCGCGGCAGTCTGATAACCCTGTGTCGCAGCGACTTCTGTTTCAGGTCCGTAAGCTTCGTACGGTCCAGCAACTCGCTGAGGTCCCTGGCAACCAGCCAGAAGTCCCATAGAAAGGCAAAGAACAACAAATGCGCGAATCTTCATCGTGATTCTCCCAAAATTGAATCTGTTTTTCGGCTTTTCCAAAATTCCTGTTGCGAAATTACGCCGATTTCGTTATAATGCGTTAAATACTAGTTTCGGAATTTCAGATTTAGGGTTCTGAGGCGTTTTCTCAGAACTAAAATCTTTAACCCCGATTACTCCAATCGTACTTACTTCATTTCATCGGTTATATCCTTCCAAAAGATTGAATAATTTCGGGAAGATTCCAGAAAATGACAAAGAAAATTAGAATTTTGACGGTGATGTTGTTAAGCTGCGTAATTTCGGCGACTTTTTTAATGTCAGCAAAATTTAATAATATCGGAATGAATATTGTTAACACCGCCAGAGCTCAGTCGGAGGCTCCCGTCTCCCAGACTCCGGATCGGGCGTCCCCGGACCCGGCAGATTTGTTTCGAAATGCGCGATTGACGTATAACGGTCAAATGGTGGTTGCGGCGTCAATGAGAGAAGAAACGCTGGTTCATGACCGACATGTTATTGGGGTGGGAGAATATATGGAAAAGATTGATAACGCCAAGCGTTATCTTCGAATGGAAATGAATTATTCCTGCGATAACGTTCGGCAAAGCGTTCAGTATATATCAGACGCTTCAAAAGACGTGTTCTGGATTTCTAAAAACGTTGGGACTCATAAAGAACTGTTCCGAATTGACGCCTTTAAGCTTAACGATCAGACTGCCAATCCTGAACTGGTGTCCTCAATTGACGGGATTCCGATTACGCCAGTTTCTTTTGCTGGCATTCCGTTTATTTTGTCGCAAATTGAAAAATACTATACGTTTACGTCCTGTTCCATGATTCAAGACTCTCAGACGGGCAAGCCATTTTACGTTATCATTGGAACATGGAAACCGGAACGATTCCCGATTGCGAACCTGGTTTCAGATAATGGCATTAAATGGGACGCCGTTCCCCCTGAAATACCGGATACGATTAAAATCTATTTGGGATTCAACGATCTGTTTCCGTATAAAATATATTATTATCGAAACGTTAACGATCAGCCGACTCTCATTTCCCGATTGACTTTTTACGACGTTTCGTTCGACGTCAGACTCAATACGAAGCAATTCGGCTTTTCGCCGTCCAGCGATAATAGCAAGCCGGTTGACATTACAAATCGTTATTTGAAGAAAAAAGATAAGCCAAACGAGAAAACGACTACCATCAATTAGCCTGAAACGCATTTCCTGCTCCCTACTCCCTATTCCCTATTCCCCATGATTTTATGTATTCAACGAGTCCTGTCGGCAAGCGTCGCGGTTGACGGCGAGGTCTGCGGTCAGATCGGCAAAGGCTTGCTCGTTTTGGCGGGCGTTGCCGCGGCGGATACGCCGGACGACGTCAAGACGATGGCGCAGAAAACCGTCAATTTACGCATGTTTGAAGACGCCGAGGGTAAAACGAACCTGTCGTTGGGCGACGTCGGCGGCGAGATATTGTGCGTCAGCCAGTTTACGCTCATGGCGGACTGCCGAAAAGGGCGTCGCCCCAGCTTTATCAACGCCGCTGACCCGGACAAGGGCAACGAGTTCTATCTGCTCTTTGTCGATCAACTGCGTCAGCAGGGGGTTCATGTCGAGACGGGCATCTTTCAGGCGGACATGAAAGTTTCGCTTGTCAACGACGGTCCGTTTACGATTATTCTGGATTCCGAACGGTTCAAGGAGCCGAGAAGGAGTTAAAGCGTTGCGAGTTCAGACGGCGAGTCTTATTCTGACGACGATTCTGCTGAGCGCGGTAAGCTGTTCGGTTACCTCGTGGATAGCGCCGCCACGCGACAAGGACGCAAAGCCGTACACGTCCAAAAGCGTTACCCGGGGGCAGCTGGAAATAACCGGCGAAGCTCCCATGAACGACTTCCTCCCCCTTATGGACGAGCTTCAGGCGACCATGGGCGACATGCAGGACATCCTGGGAGTGTCGGAACTGTCCGCCCCAACTCGAATCCACATATACACTTCCAACTACGAGCTGGAAAAGGCGATTCGTCAGCGGTCGCGCTTGGCGCCGTATCGTCGGGCGTATTTCTTTGACGACGACAAGAAGAAAGAGATGGTCATTCTGGTCAAGCATACAGACTACATCGCCTACGACTTGCGGCACGAATGTACGCACGCGTTTCTGCACAGCCATTGCTCGGACGCGCCGCTTTGGCTCGACGAGGGCTTGGCGGAATACTTTGAGCCGTCCAGAACGGAGCAGGGCTATCAGCCGCGGCACATAAACCGTTTGATGAGAATGGTTAACACGTCCAAATGGAGACCGAATCTGACGCGTCTGGACAAGCTGGACAAATCCGTCGTTTTCGACCTGACGGTGGAACAGTACGCCGAGTCCTGGCTTTGGGCGCATTTTCTGATTAATTACTCCGACCAGTCCCGGCTTCTGCTCAAAAGCTGGCTGAAGGACTACGAGAACCTCGAAACGCCCCCGCCGCTGTCGGACCAGATTCGAAAACTCTATCCCGACTGCGAGAACCTGGTTTACGAGTACCTTCTCGAACTGAACCGAAAACTGGCAGAGCTGGGAGAAATCGACAACCTGCCCCCCGAGGGGGAGTTGACAAATTAGTAATTGTTAATTAGCAATTAGTAATTA